>CAYWUU010000005.1:11227-25097 GCA_964461405.1 uncultured Erysipelothrix sp. | reverse complement strand
ATCTGGAGCTATTACTTCGGTACAAGCTGTTTATGTACCTGCTGATGACTTAACCGACCCAGCGGCATCCATTGCCTTTGCGCACTTAGATGCTCGAACTGTCCTTGATAGAGGTATCGCTGCGCTGGGGATCTACCCTGCCGTTGACCCTCTGGAGTCAAGTAGTTCGCTGCTTAATAAAGAAATAGTAGGACAAGAACATGTAACGGTAGCCAATCAAGTTCAACAAATTCTTCAGCAATATAAGGATTTACAAGATATTATTGCGATTTTGGGTATGGATGAACTCAGTGATCATGACAAGCAGGTCGTAAACAGAGCACGTAAGATTCGAAATTTCTTATCGCAACCTTTTAATGTGGCAGAAACATTCTCTGGAATAAAAGGAGCATATGTTAGTCGCATGGATACGGTGAGAAGTTTTAGAACTATCTTAGATGGAGACGTCGATCATATCCCTGAGACATACTTCCTATTTAAAGCCACCATTGACGATGTCATTGCTGCTTTTGAGGCTGAATATCGTGTTTAAGTTAGAACTAATGGCATTAAATGGTAAACGAAAAGAACTTTGGCTAAAGTCAATTATATTACCAACCTCAGATGGAAATCGAACAGTTTTAGAAAAACATATGGATATTGTGATTGAAGTGGTTCCAGGTGATGCTAAACTTCGCTTTGAGAAAGAGGTTGAAGCCTATTTTGTTTCCAATGGTGTCTTTAGTTTCACAAATGGAGAAGGTATGCTAATAGTAGATGCTTTTGAAAGTCAAGATGAAATAGACTTTGAGCGCGCCCATAAAGCATATGATAAAGCTACTCATATTCTACATGATAGCACTAATAGTTTTGAAATTAAGAAAGCAGAACAAGCTCTTAAACGAGCGTTAGGTAGGTTACGATTAGAATGATCAATAGATTTATTAGTAAACTTTCAATACCACAAATGATTGTGGGCGGATTCTTAGGAATCTTAGTCATTGGGGGTACGCTGTTGATGTTGCCCATAGCAACAAACACGGGCGTATCGACCCCTTTTATTGATGCTTTTTTTACAGCAACTTCAGCCCTATGTGTTACAGGTCAAATAACTCTAAACACAGCATCCCATTGGAGTTACTTTGGTAAGACTGTTATCATAACTTTAATTGAGATCGGTGGCCTAGGTATTATGACCCTAGTCTTATATATCTTCTTATTTATTGGTAAGAAGGTAAATCTTCGCCAACAACGGGTTGTTTCCGAATCCCTAAACTTAGAAGGATTATCCGAAACACGGACAATAATTCGCTATGTCATAAGATTCTCGCTGTTGGTACAAGCACTGGGATCGTTCATACTATCTATAGACTTTGTTCCAAGATATGGACTACTAAAAGGAATTTACTTCTCAGTATTCCACAGTATATCCGCATTTTGTAATGCAGGCTTTGATTTATTTGGTGATAGTTTACTAGGGTTTCAAAAAAATCCTCTGGTTCTTCTCACAATTATGACCTTGATTGTAATTGGAGGATTGGGATTTCTTGTTTGGCGGGATTTACTAACCTACCGTAAAAACAAGCGCTTGATTCTACATACGCGCTTAGTGGTAATTACAACCTTAATTGTCTTAGGAATTAGCTTTGGCTTACTGTGGATCAGCGAGTACCGTAACGGTACTTTCGCGCACTTGGGTCTATTTGATCAAATCACTAATACACTATTTATGGCTGTGACCCCTCGTACCGCAGGTTATAGCAATATTGATTATAACTTAGCCTCAACCGGTGGGGTCTTCATGACCTATGTTCTGATGTTTATTGGGGGATCCTCGGGGTCAACAGCAGGGGGGATTAAGATAACCACTGTTGCGGTTTTATTTCTATTCTTTAAGGCATTCTTTAAAGGAGAAGAACCAAACTTCTATAAACGAAGTATTGACCTCGATAGAATTAAGAAAGCACTGCTAATATTGTTAAGTGGACTAGTGCTCGCCATTAGTGCTATTATAGTTTTACTTATCACACAAGACCTACCACAAGGGTTTGGTCTTGAGGCTGTATTAATGGAAGTATTCTCGTGCATTGGTACCGTGGGATTAAGTATGGGGCTAACCCCGCACTTAAATAACTTTGGGAAAATTGTATTGATGGTGCTTATGTTTATTGGTCGTGTTGGAGCATTAACGGTATTATTGTCATTTGGTAATCATAGTAAGGAATCAAATATTAGATACCCTAAGGGTAATATATTAATAGGATAGGAGCATTTTATGAAAAAGACAGTAGCGGTATTAGGACTTGGTTTATTTGGAAGTGCAGTCGCAAGGACTTTAGCACAAAATGGCGCCGATGTAATTGCCTTGGATTCTAATATGGAACACGTTGAAGAAGTATTGGATTGTGTGTATCATGCCATTCAAGCTGACTTTACCAAAATTGACCAACTTAGAGAAACAGGCGTCGAAGAAGCAGATGTGGCCATCGTGGCTACCGGCGAGAAGCTTGAAATTACTATTTTGGGTATTATGAACCTAAAAAAACTAGGAATCAAAGAAGTCATTGTTAAGACTAAAAATGTAAGTTATAAGGAAGTACTCCTTAAAGTTGGGGCAACACGCGTCATTTTACCTGAAGTGGAAATGGGTATTAGATTGGCGAATGAAATAACTTCAACCAGTGTATTAGATGCGTTTGAGTTGGATGAAAAATACCATTTAGTTGAACTCAATGTTATGAGCGAATGGATTGGAAAAACGATTAATCAATTGGATCTAAGAAATGAACACGGCTTAAATATAATTGCTTGGAAATCACATAAGGATGATAATTTTAATCCTACAATTAGTCCAGATTATACTGTAGAAGAAGGTGACATATTCTTAGTTTTCTCTGAAAATCAAAAGATTAACCACAGTTTGGATCTTTAGAATACGTAAAGATGATGTAAGAATCATCTTTTTTTATAAACTATGTGAATATGTATTAATTGTATGAATATAAAGTGATATAGTACATAAATAACAGGCTCTTGTGTTAACCTATTATAGAAGTAACTGAGATTAGAGGGATGTTAATGCTAAAATTAAAGAATATTAAAAAATCATATCGCACCTACGACTTTACACAAATAGCCTTAAATGATGTTTCTATTGCCTTTAGGGACAATGAATTTGCGGCTGTTTTAGGAACTTCAGGTTCAGGTAAGACTACGATGTTGAATATAATTGGGGGGCTTGATCAATACGACGCAGGTGAAATTGAGATTGATGGAATCTCTACTAAAGAGTACAAATCTACAGATTGGGATGCCTATCGTAATAATCGCATTGGTTTTGTGTTTCAAAGTTATAACTTAATTCCCCATCAGACGGTTTTAGCCAATGTTGAGTTAGCCCTAACTTTAAGTGGCGTATCAAAGAGTGAACGCAAGACTAGAGCATTAAAAGCATTGGAAGACGTTGGATTAAAAGAACACTATCGAAAACTTCCCAGTCAATTAAGTGGCGGCCAAATGCAAAGAGTAGCGATTGCGCGTGCGCTTATAAATGACCCAGAAATTGTGCTAGCGGATGAACCAACCGGAGCCCTTGATAGTGCAACCAGTGAGCAAGTCATGGAATTGCTTTCAGATATTGCTAAAGACCGCCTGGTGATTATGGTCACTCATAATCCTGATCTAGCTGATGCGTATGCGAATCGAATTATTGAACTTAAGGATGGGGTTATCATTGGTGATAGTAACCCAGTTAGCTTAAGTGAATTAGAAACAGTCAAAGGAAAGAAACCAAAGGAAGTTGGGATGAGCTTCTTTACTGCCATATCTCTATCGCTTAGTAATTTAATGACAAAGAAGGGTCGTACCTTTGTTACAGCCTTGGCGGGATCTATTGGAATTATTGGAATCGCCGCCATCTTGGCCCTAGCAAGTGGTATTAATGCCTATATTGCCGGTATTGAAGAGGAGACCATGACTAATTATCCACTCACAATACAGGCCTCTGGAATTGATATTTCCAGTTTCATAAGTGATCCAAATGTTATGCATAGACCCAATAATTTAGATGAAGAAGATACAGTGGGTGTCCGCAATGTATTTGACTCCATGTTTAATTACCAAAACAAAAATGATCTAGCATCACTAAAGCGTTATATAGAAGCAAACGACCGTAAAATTGGTCCTTATGTGAAAAATATCCAATATTCTTATGATATAACACCACAGATTTACTTGCGCAATAGTGAGTCTATTGATCAAGTAAGCCCCGATGCTATTATGAAAGAATTTGGTTTTGGTCCACCTGAAGGTATGGCTGCCATTATGGGCGGTATGAGCAGCGGTGGAATGAATAACTTCTTTGAACTACCTGGAGAACTTTCGTTATATGAAAACCAATATGATTTAAAAGTAGGTAGATGGCCGTCTCGTTACGATGAGGCCGTAGTTGTTTTAATGCCCGATGGGACGGTTACCGACTATACTCTATACTCCTTGGGCTTAAAAGATCGCAGTGAACTTCAAGAAATGTTAAATAGTTTTGTGAACAATCCAAAGGAAACGGTTGATCGTGAGGACGTTACGGATACTTATCCAATTGAGAAATTATTAGAAGCTAAGCTCAGCGTAATTGATAGTTATAAAAAATATACATACGATAGTGAGTATAAAGTTTGGTTGGATAAGTCCGATAGTAAAACACATATGCAAGACGTAATTGATAAAAGTATTGATTTGAAAGTGGTCGGTGTGGTTCAAGCTAATGGTGAGACAACCGCCTCAATGTTAGGGGCAGGGATATACTATACACCTGAGTTGATTCATCAATTAATAAGTAACGCAAAGGATGCAGATATCATTAAGCAACAACTTATGAATCCTGAAATTAACGTCTTTACCAATAAGAGCTTTGTTTCCGAGAATGAAGGAAAAGAGTCTGATTTTGACTTCGCAAATATGTTTGCGATTGATGAAAAAGCAATGAAAAAGGCCTTTAAAGTAGATACTTCAAAGTTTAATTTTACGATGCCAGATTTGAAGTTTGATATTACAGACATTCAATTCCCGTCATTTGATTTAGAGAGTATTAGTAAAGACTTAGGTGAGATAGTAGGGGTACCAAAAGAGGTTCTTAATACGCTAATCACAGAGATTACAGAAGACTTTATGAATGATCAGATCGCAAATGGTATAACAGATCCAAATCAAATGTTAGAAAACCTGCCATCATATCTTCAAAGAGAAGACGTTCGAAATAAAATAAGCGATGCCTTGGGTACTGTGGGTCAAGACATTACCAAAATAGTTGAAAACTATATTAGCACTATGGTACAAGGGAGTGTAGATGTCTTAATGACGACACTTCAAAATGAGATACAGAGCCAACTAATGGCTTCTATGAAAACTTTACCTATGCAACTTCAAAATGCTATGACATTTAATCAAGAGGCCTTTATGAGTGCCTTTAAACTTAAGGTAAGTGAAGAGGATATTGTTGATCTAATTACAACTATGATGAGTGTATCGCAGTCAAACCTAGAAAGTAATTTAAAGACATTAGGGTATGGGGATGAACGTGATCCCTTGCAGATTAGTATTTATCCAAAGGACTTTACGACCAAAGAGAGTGTTATTGCGTTTTTAAATGAATATAATAATCGTATGTTATTGGAAGATGAAGAAAAAGTAGTTCAATATTCAGACTTGGTAGGAACTCTTATGTCGTCGGTAACCGATATTGTAGATACCATTAGTTATGCCTTGATTGCCTTTGTGGCCATTTCATTAGTAGTTTCCTCCATTATGATCGGTGTTATTACTTATGTATCAGTTTTAGAACGTAAAAAGGAAATCGGTATTTTGCGGGCCATCGGTGCTAGTAAGCGTGATATTCGTTTAGTATTTAATGCGGAAACCCTAATTATTGGGTTTATTGCAGGAACCATTGGTATTGCAGTAACCTACGTAATTGCCTTTATTGGTAGTGTTATTGTTTATAATATATTAGGGATTGCGAATATTGCCCAACTGCCTATCAGAGCGGCATTAATCTTAATTGGGATTAGTATGGGATTAGCCCTAATTTCAGGTCTCTTCCCCTCATCAGCTGCGGCCAATAAAGACCCTGTAGAGGCGTTGCGAAGTGAATAGTTTATAAAAAAACGGCTTAGGCCGTTTTCTTATACTATAAAATATATAAGGGCGCCTGCAACGCCTGAGGCGATCGTTAAATAGATCGGATTAACCTCTTTCTTTAGTTGTAAATACAAGGATGCTACAATAACAGATGTAATAAATAACCAATGTTCAGGAGCGTCATAATATTGATCCTTAACTATATTAAAGGCGGCTGCTAAAATAATACCCGCTGAAGCAACTTTTACCGTTTTAATAAACGAATCAAAATAAATATTGTCCTTCATTTTCTCTTCTACCTTAAGATAGGAAAACACATACACAAAAGAGGGAATAGCGACCGCTAGGGTTGCCACGATTGCTCCAGCATGCGTCGACACTAAATAACCAACGTAGGTAGCCGCATTAACAGATATGGGACCGGGCACTATCATATCTAAGGCGTTTAAGTCCGCAAATTGCATATGCGTCAAACCAAGGATTAACGACTCATCATAAATTAGGGATAGCATCGCATATCCGCCGCCAAAACCAAGGAAACCAATTTTAAGAAATGCGATAAATAATCGAACTAATACAGTCATATTCTACCTCTTAAGACAAATAGTCCTAATAATCCAGCCACAAGTACGACAATAGGACTTGAAACTTTAAAGACCAAGATTGCCACCAATGACAAAATAACAAGGGTAATATTAAGTGTAGTTCTATTGAGGTGATTTAACATTGTAATTCCAGCCACAGCTACTGCAGAAGAGGAAGCCGCTCTTACCCCTAAGAAAATATAACTAAGAAGTCCCTCTTGGGGTATATTAACATAGATCATAGTGGCCACTAACATGAGCACAAAAGCCGGTAATATTGATCCAATCACAGCAGCGATAACGCCTCGTCTTCCTGCAATTTTATGACCGATTAAACATCCAAAGTTAACCGCAATAATACCAGGAATCGTTTGAGAAAGTGCAGCGTAATGCATGAAATCTTCCTCGTCAATAGCTTTTTGTTTATCCACAAAGTCAATTTTTAATACCGGTAACATCGAAAGTCCACCCGCAAAGGTAAACGAACTCGCAATTAAAAAAGCTTTGAAAATTATAAATGATGGTATTGAATTTTCTTTAGTCAAAGAAACACTTCCTTCCTATATCTTATCTATTATAGTATAGATAAGAAAAAAAATGAAACAAATACGTTTCTATTGATAGAAAATGAAATCCCTACGGTCTTTATAGTGAAAAAAGAGAAGTAATTTAAAAATCAATGAAGATATCGTATAATATGCCTATGAGGTGATTACAATGAAATATGGAGTAGCTTTTGCAGGTGGGGGCGTTAAAAGTTTAAGTCAACTACCGTTTATATCGTATCTACAAAATAACAAAATTGAAATATCGGCAGTTAGCGGTACCAGTGCTGGTTCACTGGTCGCAACACTCGTGGCTTTGGGTTTAGAAGCAGATATTATTATTGATGAAATTAAAAACGCTTTAGTTGAAATTGAAAAAGAACGCGTCTTTAAACTATCGGGTAGGGATATTTTCTTTAATAAAGAAGTAAAACACGGTCTTATTGATGGTCATAAGATTGAGAAAATTCTCGATATAGTTTTAGAGAAATATGAAGTGAATCATATATCGGATGTAAAAATACCCCTTGCTATTACTGCTGTTGATCTATTAACGGGAAATTTAATAGTTTTCACGTCCCATCCCCATTTATATAATAATACCCAGGAGCGAACGCTAGTTATATCAGATATTAGTTTATCCAAAGCCATGCGTGCATCTATGTCCTTTCCCTTAGTATTTGGATCGATGTCCTTTGATGACTTCGCCTTAGTGGATGGCGGTTTAAGAATGAACTGTCCAGTTCCCATGTTAAAAGACTATGGAGTCGATCGAAAAATAGCGATTACAATGCGTTCCAAAGAATCTGAAAGTGCAGAGGTAAAAGGGGCTATAAATGTAATGGAGTCTGTTTTTGAGATTGTTTCTCAAGAAGCTGAAAAGCTACATACCGATAAAGCTGACTTTCTACTAAATATCCCCGTAGGGCATCCCAATATATTTGACACTAAGATTGCTGATTCGATTATAGATCAAGGAACCATGACCCTTGATAAAAATCGTAAAGAGTTAGATGCCTTCTTTAGAGAGAAAAAGTCGTGGTTCTCGCGTTTAATTAGTGGATAAGAGACATTAAAAGTAAGTCGTAGGCCTCTAATAACCTTCGACTTACTTTTTATTATGCACCTATACTTTGATATAACGATAGGCTTGATCCTGTAGTTGGATGATGTCAATTACACCGCTGGGCACTACTGTTACACCTGCAATTAGTTCACTAGGGTCAATATCATTGGCCCTAAGAGCATTATTACAAATATGATATGATACTCCAACCACTAATGACAAGTCTTGGTTTGTAAATAAAGAAACGGCAGGACCATTAGCAACCACGACAACATCAATAGTGGCATCATATGCTAAGGTATTCTTTGTATTTGAATAAAGCGAATTGTACTTATCAATTTCATTGATATGGTATATTACTTTCATTTAGAACCTCCTAAAGCAAGTATACGCTTAAATTGATTAAAGTACTATTATGTAACTCCTATATATAATTATTTCCCGGGCTATACTTTTGATATGAAGTATGAACATTCAATAACCCTTGGTTTCTCGATATTGTGAGGGCGTTATAACGAACTTATGGCTAAGATTATCGATGAGAGACCGTGGTTATGGGCAACCCATAATTGAAATATGTTAACGTTGGTTGTATGGTATTGGATGTTATTTTGGGCTTAATAGGTGATCAAATTTCTCGTGAAGTTCTTAATTATTTATAAACCATGTTGCAAAAGTTTGAGAAGTAAGTAAAGATTTTAAAAAAAAGTTGAGATTATTCTCAACTTTTTAACGTTTATGATATAACTTCTTGGATCTAAACTCAGGGGAACAGGTTAAGTTCATGCCAAGTTTAGAGAAAACATCGACATCATCCTGCTTAATAATGACACTGGAGTGGGCTTCGCATCCTCTAAGTTTGGGAAGTTGTTTGAGAGCTAACTCAGCAACCGGATTTGTGGTGGCTGCTACAGATAGCATGACTAGCATTTCGTCGGCATGTATTCTCGGGTTATTGTTTCCTAGGATATTCACTTTTAATTCTTGGACTGGATGAATAACATGTCTAGAAATAAGTTCGAGATCTTCGTCAATATTCGCAATAACTTTTATGGCATTTAATAATGCACTGGCTGAAGCTCTAAATAAGGTTGAGGTTTTTCCCGTCACGATGCGACCGTTTTCAAGTTCAATGGCTACGGCCGGTTCATTAGCTGCTACGGCTTTATCGTGGGCGGCTTTAACGACAGGTCTATCGTCAATGGATATATTGGCCTGTGCCATGATTGACTCAATTTTGGCAACGCTGTTATGTTCAATACCTTCAAGTCTCTCTTTGGTGAGGGTTCTAAAGTAGCGTCTAATAATTTCATTTTTACTGGCTTCATCGGCCGCTTCCATATCGATAATGCAGTCACCAACCATATTTACCCCCATATCAGTGGGGGAATTATAAGGCGATTCTCCAATGATTTGAATAAATATATTCTTAAGCACTGGGAAGGCCTCTACATCTCTATTATATGAAACTACCGTTTTTCCATATGTTTCCAAATGATAGGGGTCGATGATATTAACATCGTTGAGATCGGCCGTTGCCGCTTCGTAGGCTAAGTTAACCATGCTTTTTAGAGGTAGATTATAGATGGGGAACGTTTCAAATTTTGCGTACCCTGATTTTAACCCGCGTTTATAATCGAGATATAGTTGTGATAGGCAGACCGCCATTTTCCCGCTGCCTGATCCAGGTCCTGTCACAACTACTAGAGGTCTTTTTGTTTCTACATAATCGTTTCTTCCAAACCCTTCATCGCTCAATATCAAGGGAATATTGTTAGGATAGCCTTTAATAGTATGATGTTTATATACTTTTAAGCCCAAGCGCTCTAATCTAAGGATAAATGAATCTACATTGGATTCGGAGGCATATTGGGTAACCACGACACTGCCCACGTAGATATCTATATTTCTAAAGGCATCAATAAGTCTTAATACTTCTTGATCGTATGGAATATTGTTGTCGCCGCGTACTTTATTAGATTCAATATCGTTGGCATTAATGACAACCACCATTTCCATAGTATCGCGCATTTCCATTAGCATTTGAACTTTAGAATCCGGTTGAAAACCAGGTAGGACTCGAGATGCGTGGTAATCATCGAAAAGCTTGCCCCCAAACTCTAAGTATAGTTTGTTTTCAAACTGGTGAATTTTATCTAAAATTTTATCGTGTTGTAAGCGAATATATTTCGCGTTATCAAATGCTATTTTTCTCATTATCTACCTCTATCTTTCCATTCTCTATTATATCAAATTTCTATTAAAATATTTAAGTATATTATCAACAATAAAAAATAACCGTTATTTACTAAACTTCACCCCTAACATTCCTACTAAGTATTCACTTTGCAGGGGATCAATAAGGATGCCCTTTAAACTCTTAGTATCAAAATGAGAACCAGCAATAATACAACTGGAGAAGTCTGTGTCTTTTAATTTAGTTTCAGAGAACTCAGCGTTGATGAAACTGGTATTCTTTAGCAATAAATTCTTAACTTCGTTACTAAAAAACACGGCATCGCTCATATCATTATCTATAAATAGCGAATCTTTGAGATTAGATAAGACGATACTTAGGTACTTACAATGTGAATTCTCGATGCGAACATCGTGTAGTGACATGGATTTTAAATTTAAGCCTGTTAGTTTGCAGTTTATAAAATGCACGCGGCTCATCCATTTGTTTTCAATTGAAAGATTAGACAAATCACAGTTCTCAAATACAGTATCTACCATATTTACATGGGAAATGTCTGTGTTTGTGAAATCAACGTTCATAAAATGAGCTGTATCAAATGTGACGCTATCGACTAATATATCGATAACCTCATCTTTAATTTGAACATTATAAAAACTGCCTTCATCAAGGCAATTATTGAATGATTTTGGGATACGTAATGATTTCTTAGGATTTTTGATAGGATAGTCCTCCTTAATCTATTAAATCATAACACTCTTAATCTTGTTAGGTCAATTAACTAATATATCAAGGTATTTGGGATGTCTTATCGAATAAGTGTGGTATTATACTAATGAAGAAGGTGATATTATGTTTAGAAATATGATCCGCTCAAAGGAAGAGCGACAAAGAGATTTCGAGGAATTTCAAAAACGTATGTGTCCATTTGGTGATGAACAACTTAATTTATTAAGAGAAGCGGTGTCTCGTATTACTTTGGTAGACAGTGATGATCCGATGCTATTTTATTATTACTTAACATCTGCTGATAATTATAGATTAGAGCGTGATGGGGATTTGGTGGAGACTTATAGATATCTGAATAAAGCTAAACCTAAGCTTAGTGAAACGACTATGGGACTGTTAATTGCTTTAATGGAATTAAATCTTAAACTTGAGAGTCTTGAGGATTTCCCTTCAGATCGTCAGATTCGTGAATTTTACGAAAATGAGATGTAATCCAGAGTTTCAAGGTGAATTGAATCGTTAGCATTTTTGAGTGTTTGTCTAATATATGAGATGAAACTCGTGAAACTTTGAGAAAATAACCGTTTTTTACACAAATTACTAATAAAAAAGGCCAAAAATCGCATATTTTGGTTTTTTTTTAATAAAAGTGCATTTTAGTGTTGACCTTCAAAAGATGATAGTGCTATCATAGGATTGCAAGAGATAAGTCGATATATCACGATTTATCTATTAGGATTAAGTTAGTTAACCGGTTTCGTAAAACGGTTTCAAACAAAAGGAGAGAAAGATGTCAAAAGAATTATTTCGCATGGAAAACATAACGAAGACATTCCCTGGTGTTAAAGCGCTTGATAATGTCTCATTCTCTGTAAACGTTGGTGAGGTACATGGTCTGGTTGGTGAGAACGGTGCCGGTAAGTCTACGTTAATGAAAGTTATGTCTGGAGTTCACCGTGCTGATGAGGGAAAAATCTTTATTGATAACGAAGAAGTTATTATTGACAATGTCAAGAAAGCTCAGGAGTTGGGGGTAGCGATTATTTTCCAAGAGTTGATGCTATTTCCGCATTTAACGGTAGCTGATAATATTTTCGCAGGTAGACCACCGGTTAAATCGGGTATCATTCAAGATCGTTCTATGGTGCAAGAAGCACAATCTATATTAAATGAGTTAGGTATTGATATATCAGCTAAAATGATGGTAAGGGAGTTGAGTGTTGCTCAACAACAGATGGTTGAGATTGCTAAAGCTATTTCGACTAATTCTCGAATCTTAGTATTAGATGAGCCAACAGCTGCCTTGTCTGAAAAGGAAATTGAACAATTATTTGTAATTATTGAAAGACTCAAGAAACGTGGTGTTGGGATGGTTTATATTTCACACCGTATGGATGAGTTGGAAAAAATTTGTGAACGCATTACGGTTATTCGTGATGGTCAGTATATTGGAACTAAGCGTATTGAAGATTTAACCATGGATGAATTGGTTAATATGATTGTTGGTAGACCGCTTGAGGAGAAATTTCCTAATCACACTAGAACCATTGGTGAAGTAAGGTTGGAAGTTAAGAATTTGGTGGGTACCAAAGGGGTTAAAGTAGATCACTTAGAAGTTAGAGCTGGTGAAATCTTAGGGTTTGCGGGGCTCATGGGATCAGGTCGAAGTGAGATTGTACGTGCAATCTTTGGTGCTGACCCGGTTATTTCTAAGGAAGTATACTTAGATGGTAGGGAGCGTAAAATCCGTAATGTCGGGGACGCCGTTAGAGAGGGCTTTGGTTATGCGACTGAAGACCGTAAGTTTGATGGATTGGCGCTTGGGTTGGATGTTAATTTCAATACAAATATGGCGCATCTTCCTAAGTTAGTGAAACATGGGTTTCTAGATGATAAAGAAGGCCGTCGCAATACTAATAGCTTTATTGAGAAACTTAAGACAAAGACTCCGTCTATACGACAAAGGGTTAACAACTTATCTGGTGGTAACCAACAGAAGATTGTATTGGCTAAATGGCTTTGTAATGATGTAGATGTATTGATAGTTGATGAACCTACTCGAGGCATTGATGTAGGGGCTAAGTATGAAGTATATGAACTCTTGAATGAACTTTCAGATCAAGGGGTAGCAATTATTATGATTTCTTCAGAGTTGCCTGAATTACTAGGGATGTCAGATCGTGTTCTGGTTGTCCACGAGGGTAAGATTAATGGTGAATTTAACTCTAAGGAAACGACACAAGAAGAATTGCTGTTCTATGCAGCTGGATACAACTTATTAAATAAAAATAAAGAAGCTACACAGGCTGTAGCTTAATCTGAAGGATACAGGAGAAAAATAATGGACACAGTAAAAAAAGAAAATATTATCGTAAGTGCATATAAACGCGTTAATAGTTGGTTGAGTGAGAATTTTGGTATTGCAGGTAGAAAAGCGGTTCTTTCATCGCTGGCGCTAGTAGGTATCTTTATCTTCTTTGGAGCCTATTTAGGAGAAAACTTCTTAAACGCTAAGAACTTCTCAAACTTATTACAACAGATTGTAACGTATGCGATCATTGGATTTGGATTAACATTTACACTGATTTGTGGGGGTACAGACTTAAGTGCTGGTGCTTCCATGGCTCTATCAGGG
>CAYWUU010000005.1:0-11217 GCA_964461405.1 uncultured Erysipelothrix sp. | reverse complement strand
GATTATCGTATTATCATTACTAAATGCAGGTGTTGCATGGCCTATCGCCTTTGCAGTAGTTATTGTAGCTGGTGTTATGGTTGGTATTGTTAATGGATTTACCATTGAGGTATTGGGTATCGTACCCTTTATTGCTACTTTAGGTACACAATGGGTATTTAGAGGATTAGCTGGGATTATTACTAATGGTTTCCCTGTTTATACATCAAGTATTAAAAATGAAAGCCTAAGAATCTTCTTTGAATCAATTGGTAGTGGAAGAATTAATTTAATCGCAGGATTCTCCATTCCTTATAGTGTTATTTTAATGGCAATTTATGGAACCATAATGGGTATTATTTTATCTAAAACTCGTGTTGGTCGTCAAATTTATGCAGTTGGTTCAAATCCAGAAGCTGCAAGATTATCAGGTATCAATACAGTTCGTACGCGTATGTTTGCATACTGTATGTCTGGTATCTCAGCAGCTATCTGTGGAATAGTGGTAACGTCTCGTTTACAATCCGCACAACCTACAGCAGGAACAGGTGTTGAGCTTGAAGCTATTGCTGCAGCCGTTGTTGGTGGAGTATCTAATAATGGAGGTGAGGGTAATATAGTCAATACGATCATTGGTGCATTAATTATGGGTACAATGAAGAATGGTTTAAACATTGCGAAAGTTAATGCTTACTACCAACAAGTTGTTATCGGACTTATCTTAGTTGGTGCATGTGCTCTTGAAGCGTATAGACATAGAAAACAAGGATAGTAGTAAGAGATTTGAAAATGACTTTATTTAACTAAGGAGGAAAATGAAAGATGAAATTAGTTAAAAAATTAAGTGTTTTACTAGTAGTGTTCGCACTAGTAGCGTGTGGTGGTAAGCCAGCAGATGAAGAAAAAGAAATTTATATTGTTCTTAAAACTATGGGTGGTGCTTACTGGTCCGTTGTAGAAAAGGGTGCTCGTGATGCAGCCGAAGAATTAGGTTACAAACCTGTTGTAGTTGGTCTTGAAAATGAAACTCAAGTTGAAAGACAAATGAATATGATCGATGATGCTATTGCTGCTAAGCCAGTTGCAATCGTATTTGCTCCTGCAGATTCAGAAGCACTAAAGGGTGCAGCAACTAAAGTTAAAGAAGCTGGTATTCCATTGATCTTAGTAGATACATTAGTAGCTAACGACGATTACGATGCAGCTTATGTTACAGATAACTTTAATGCCGGTAAAGAAGCTGCTAAGCAAATGATTGAAAAATTAAAAGCAGCTGGTAAAGAAGGAACTACTGGAGAAATCATGATTCAAAAGGGTGCTGATAGCCAAACTATTATTCACCGTGAATCAGGATTTAGAGAGTACTTTAATGCTAACGCTCCTAAAGAGTGGACTATTGCTAAGCAATTCTTAGTTGCAACAGATGCAGAAGTTGCTCAAAACCAAGGTGAAACTGCATTATTACGTAAGGAAATAATTGGTGTATTTGGAACAAATAACGGTCCTTCAGTTGGATGGGCTCGTGCTATTGAATCATCAGGACGTAAAGACGTTGTTGCATTAACATTTGACTACTCTCCTGAAGTTGCTAAATTAATCGCTGACAAAGAATATAACGTTACAACTATTGTTCAACGTCAATATTTCATGGGTTATGAAGCAGTAAAAGCAGGTGTTAAACTTTCTAAAGGTGAGAAAGTTGAAAAATTAAATGACACTGGTATTTTAGCTGTAGACATCAACAATGTTGATGATGAAGATACTAAAGCCATTACTCAACCTTAATTAGTTAATAGTACAATTTGGTAAGGTCAGGGGGATTCCCCTTGACCGCACCTTTAATGAGAGTTTTTACTCTCAAAAACTAATGGCAGTGAACCGGTTTCGTATAAAACAATGGATTAATCGGTGTAAGAAAAATATAAGTGGTATCACTTTGAAAGAGAGGAAAATATTATTATGAAAATGACATTAAGATGGTTCGGAACAGGACACGACAGTGTTACGCTTGAACAAATTAGACAGATTCCAGGAGTTACTGGAGTTATTACAACACTTTATGATACAAAGCCAGGAGAGGTTTGGACCCAAGAAGCCATTCGTGCTCTTAAAGATGAGGTTGAAGCTTCTGGACTTAAGATTGAAGGAATTGAGAGTGTGAACGTTCATGATGATATTAAAGCAGGACTTGATACACGTGATGCCCTAATTGATAATTACATCCAATCACTTGAGAATTTAGGTAAAGAAGGAATAGATATGGTTTGCTATAACTTCATGCCTGTATTCGACTGGACACGCTCGGACTTACATAAGATGCGTGACGATAAATCGACTGTTTTATCGTATGATCAAGAAATTATTGATCAACAAAACCCTGAAGACATGTTTGCAGCGGTAGAAGGCGATGCACATGGTTTCGTATTACCGGGTTGGGAGCCAGAGCGTATGGCTCGTATTAAGGAGTTATTCGCTATTTATGAAAATGTTACGGAAGAAGATCTCTTCCAAAACTTAGTTTACTTTTTGAACCGTATTATGCCTACGTGCGAAAAATACGGAATTAAAATGGCCATTCATCCGGATGATCCAGCATGGCCAGTCTTCGGACTGCCACGCATTATTACTAGTCAAGAGAACCTCCTTCGTTTAACTCAAACTGTGGATCATCCTCTTAATGGCGTAACATTCTGTTCAGGATCACTAGGTTCTAATGTAAATAATGACTTACCAGCGTTGATTCGATCCTTAAAAGGACGTATTCACTTTGCGCACTTACGTAATATTATTCACTTAGCCCCTGGTAAATTTGATGAATCTGCGCACTTATCAAGCGATGGTTCTTTAGATATGTATGAAATAGTAAAAGCGTTACATGATATTGGCTTTGATGGACCTGCGCGTCCTGACCACGGGCGTCAAATTTGGGATGAAATTTGCATGCCAGGTTATGGATTATATGATCGTGCTTTAGGAGCAACATACTTAAATGGTCTATGGGAAGCAATTGGTAAATCAAAATGAACACTAAAGAAGTTATAAATCTATTACATAAAATAGGGATTATTCCCGTAGTTAAATTAGATAAAGTCGATGATGCCCTTCCACTGGCGAAGGCGCTCATCGAGGGTAATCTACCGTGTGCAGAAGTAACATTCCGTACTGATGCAGCGGCTGAATCCATTCGATTAATGGCAGAAGCTTATCCTGAAATGCTAATTGGGGCAGGTACAGTGCTTACTAAAAAGCAAGTAGATGAAGCTATTGATAGCGGAGCTAAGTTCATTGTATCACCGGGTTTAAACCCAGAAATTGTTAAGTATTGCTTTGAAAGAAATATTCCAATTGTACCAGGGGTCGCTAATGCTAGCGATATTGAGCTTGCTTTGTCCCTAGGATTGGAAGTAGTTAAGTTCTTTCCCGCTGAAATTAACGGGGGTCTAAGTGCTATTAATGCCTTATCTGGTCCTTTCCCTAATTTGAAATTTATTCCAACTGGCGGGGTTTCTACTTCAAATATGAATAACTACCTGCAATCCAATAAAATTGTAGCGGCAGGGGGAACTTGGATGGTTAAAGATGATTTAATCAACAGTGGAAATTTTGATGAAGTGGCTGCTATCTCAAGGGATGCTGTTAAGAAGATGCTAGGATTCAGAATTGCTCATGTTGGTATTAATCCAACTGATGATGAGCGTGCTGAAGGCATGGAGCAATTTGCCAAGATTTTTGGCTCAGAACCAAGAGAGACTTCCATGTCTCATTTTGTAAGCGACCATATTGAATTAATGAATGCGGGTCGTGGTAAATACGGTCATATCGCTATTGCGACACATAGTGTAGAACGTGCCATGTATTTCCTTGAATCAAAGGGATTTACATTTGATGAAACAAGTATAAAGAGTGAAAATGGTGTAAAGACTGTTGCTTATCTTGAAAAAGAGATTGCAGGCTTTGCAGTTCATTTAGTGAAAGGGTAAAAATAAATATGAAAGTTGTAACATTTGGTGAGATTATGTTGCGATTAGCTCCAGAGGGCTATTATCGCTTTTTCCAAGATAATAAATTAGAAGCTACCTTTGGTGGGGGTGAAGCAAATGTGGCTGTATCCTTATCTAATTATGGAGTTGATGCTGCGTTTGTAACGAAATTACCAACCCATGCTATTGGCCAAGGTGCAGTGAATGATTTAAGAAGTTTAGGTGTAGATACATCTAAGATTGTCCGTGGTGGCGATCGTGTCGGTATTTATTACCTAGAAAAAGGAGCGTCACAACGTGCGTCAAATGTTATTTATGACCGTGCACACTCAGCGATTGCTGAGGCTTCGCTTGAAGACTTCGATTGGGAAGATATCTTCAAAGACGCTACATGGTTTCACTTTACTGGGATTACACCAGCACTAAGTAAAAGTGCTGCTGCCATCACATTAGAAGCATGTAAGCATGCACAGAAACTTGGGGTTACTGTTAGTTGTGATCTTAATTACCGTAAGAAACTTTGGACTACAGAAGAAGCCAAAGAAACTATGACTCAATTGGCACCGTATATTGATGTGTTAATTGCGAATGAAGAAGATGCTGAAAAAGTATATGGAATTCACTCCGATGCTACGGATGTGACGTCTGGGGCCTTAAACCACGATGGATATGTGGATGTTGCGCGTCAATTAGTTGAGAAATTCGGATTTAAAGTAGTAAATATTACATTACGCGAAAGTATTAGCGCTAGTGATAATAAATGGAGTGCATTGCACTATCGCGATGGCGAAGCCTATTTCTCTAAAGTGTATGACCTTAGAATTGTAGATCGCGTGGGAGGCGGAGATTCCTTTGGCGGTGGCTTGATTTATGCGATGTTGCATGATTATGAACCACAAGAAGCTATTGAATTTGCGGTTGCGGCTTCAGCCCTAAAACACTCAATTGAAGGAGACTATAACCGAGTTACTTTAGAAGAAGTTAAAACTTTGGCTAAAGGCGATGGTTCAGGTCGTGTACAAAGATAATTAATACTCAAGGAGGCTATCATGAAATTATCTAACAAAAATGTATGGGTTAATAATTCTAACTGGCAAGATGCAAAGGTCAACTTACCAACTTTTAATTATGAAACTGTTAAGAAAGAAACTTATGATAATCCTACTTGGATACACTTTGGTGCGGGAAATATTTTCCGTGCCTTTCAATGTGCTGTCCATCAGGAATTATTGAATAAAGGTATTACTAATACTGGTATAATCGTAGCTGAAGGCTATGATTATGAAATTATAGATAAGGTATACCGTCCCAATGACAATAACGGGCTCTTAGTAACCCTTAAAGTAAACGGTGAAACGGAAATGACGGTTATTTCAAGTGTAATGGAATCACTAACGATTGATCAATCCAATACCGAAGACTTCACGCGATTACGTGAAATCTTCGCGAACCCATCCTTACAGATGGTAAGTTTCACTATTACTGAAAAAGGATATAACACCACAAACTTAGCGGGTGAATTCTATCCTGATATTCAAAAAGATATATCTGGACCTATTGAAGAAGCCAACTCCTACTTAGGAAAACTTGTATCTCTATTACATACTCGTTTTATCAAGGGTGCTACACCTCTTGCCTTAGTAAGTATGGATAACGTTTCGCATAATGGCGATTATTTAAAGAAAGCCGTCTTGGATTTAGCACAGGCTTGGTTAGATAAGGGTGCTGTTTCTGAGGACTTTGTGGCTTATTTAAGCAATCCAGATAAAGTATCATATCCCTGGTCTATGATTGATAAAATAACACCAAGACCTGATGATTCTGTTAAGAAAATGTTGATTGATTTAGGGTTTGAAGAAGCCGAACCGATTGTAACCACCAAAGGAACATTTATTGCACCTTTTGTGAATGCGGAAGAAGCACAATATTTAGTAATTGAAGACCATTTTCCAAATGGAAGACCGCCTCTTGATCAAGCGGGTATAATCTTTACATCTAGAGAAACTGTAGATAAAGTTGAGACTATGAAAGTAACCACATGTCTTAATCCTTTGCATACAGCGTTAGCGGTATACGGGTGTTTGCTAGGATTTACTAAGATTTCAGATGAAATGAAAGACGAAGACCTGGTTACGTTAATTTCTAAAATTGGATACGATGAAGGCCTACCTGTTGTAGTTAATCCTGGTATCTTAGATCCTAAGAAGTTTATTGATGAAGTTATTGAGGTGCGTTTCCCCAATCCTTTCATGCCAGATACGCCGCAAAGAATCGCAACCGACACATCACAGAAGCTAAGCATTAGATTTTTGGAAACCATTAAATCATACTTAGCAGATGAGACAAAAGATGTTAACGATTTAGTATTAATTCCTTTAGTTATTGCTGGTTGGATTCGTTATTTGTTGGCAGTAGATGATGAAGGAAATGCTTTTGAATTAAGTGCAGATCCCATGTTTGAAGTAGTGCTGCCTGTCGTAGCAGGTATTGAACTGGGGGATGGTAAAGACCATAGTGAAGCAGTTAAGACAATTTTGAACAACGATAAGATTTTCTCAATCAATTTATATGAAGCAGGATTAGGACAACGTATTGAAGGCTATTTTGCTGAATTAGTAGCGGGCCAAGGTGCAGTGCGTAAGACCTTAAGTAAATATGTAGGTAAATAAAATGGAAGCAATTATTGAAGCATTAAATAATATTAGTGATAATTCAAAAGGAATTATTTTGGATTCAGTGCAGTATTTAGACGATCGCATTTTTGCGATGTATCAAGATAGTAATCTAGATAAGTGGTTGGTAATTAAAGGAGACTCATCGTTGAGTCAAGCGTTTGAGGGCGAAGTGTATCAAGACGATGCTACGTATATTAAGGCCCCATTAAGTCCAAGAAATTGTGATGCTATGCGTTCCTATTTTAAATGGATGACACCCGTTAAAAGAACAGGCCGTGCCTATTCCTTTGGTTTGGGAGATCGTCTGGGAATTGCCTCGGTTGCTCATTTAGAAGTATTTAAAGGTAAAGATGTTTTGCCTGTCTTAGCCCAACAATCAATTCGTGAGTTGAACTTAACAGGTCGTACGTATACGGATGTTATTAATGCCGCCTCTTGGGCAGTGTTTGAAGCGGGCTATACCGATGGATTTGGGGCCGATGGCGACCATTTAAAGAATCCATTTGAGATTGACTACGCTATTAAATGTGGCTTCCCTATGATAACTTTAGATTGCTCTGAGCACATTCATAATGAAGTCGCTAAATATTCAAATCAAGAACTTGAAGCAGCTTATGCTAAAATACCTAATGAAGATAGAGCCGCTTTTGAAGCCCGTTATTTGGACAAAACCTTCACAGTAATGGAAGGCGTATCGGTTCACTTTGATCGTAAGAATTTACTTGAATCAATCTTAATCTTTAACGATGCAATCCTCTTTGCGGAAGAAATGTATGCGCGTTTTGTGCTTCCATATGATTTAGACTTTGAGATATCTATTGATGAGACCATTGTACCTACAACACCTGAAAATCATTTCTTTATCGCTAATGAACTAAAGAATCAGAATATTGTAGTTGAAACTATGGCACCTAAGTTCTATGGTGAGTTCCAAAAAGCCATTGATTACGTTGGAGATTTAGATCGCTTTAAAAAAGAGTATATTGTACATGAAGCCATTGCACAGCACTTTGGCTATCGCTTAAGCATTCACTCAGGTAGTGATAAGTTTGGTGTATATCCAACCATTGGTTCTGTATCAAAACGAGGATGGCACGTTAAAACTGCCGGAACTAACTGGTTAGAGGCCTTAAGAGTTGTGGCTAAGAATGATCCAGAGTTTATGGTAGAATTATATGCCTTTGCGATGGATAACTTAAATGCTGCTAAAGCCTATTATGCCATCGACGCCACTACAAGTAATGCTATGCAAGTAAAAGATATCGATGCCAGCAACGTCGCAAGTACCTTGGATGATGATATGTCACGCCAAGTCTTACACGTTACGTTTGGTATTATCTTAACGCATACTGTAGAGGGTGTTAAAATATATAAAGATAGAATCTATTCGATTCTAAAACATAACTATGAGGATTATACATTCTTTTTGAAGCAACATATTGGTAAGCACGTTGCTTTATTAGATAAGTAAGGAGTGAACTTATGTTCTTAAATGATGACTTTCTATTAACCACAGAAACAGCAAAGACACTGTTTCACGATTATGCTAGCGCAATGCCGATTATTGATTACCATTGTCATCTTGATCCAAAGGAAATTTATGAAGATAAAAACTTCAAGAATATTACGGAAGCTTGGTTATATGGTGATCACTACAAATGGCGCTTAATGCGCGCTAATGGGGTGGATGAGAAGTATATTACTGGAGATGCCAGTGACTATGACAAGTTCTTAGCATGGTCTAAAACATTACCCAAAGCGATTGGTAATCCTGTTTATGCATGGGCTCATCTAGAGTTAAAGCGTTTCTTTGGTATTGATTTGTTCATTAACGAAGAAAATGCCCCAGAGATATGGGAAAGGGCCAACGCAAAATTAGCGCAAGAAAATTTCTCGCGCCGTGGCTTAATTCGAAGTTCAAACGTTAAAGTGGTATGTACAACAGATGATCCTATAGATGATTTGAAATATCATGATTTAATTAGGGAAGATGAGAAGGATTTTAAAGTATTCCCAGCCTTTAGACCGGATAAAGCCTTAAATATTGAAGCGACAAGCTTTGCGCCTTGGTTTAAATCCTTAGAAGCAATTGCTGGAAAAATATCAACTTTTTCTCAATATATAGTAGCCCTAGAAGCACGTGTGGATTACTTCCATCAACGCGATTGTCGCGTATCAGATCATGCTTTAGATAGCTTTGTCTTTGAGAGCGCAACTGAAGCGGAACTGGATGCCATTTTCGCAAAGGCAATAGGGAACCAAGCGTTAACACAAAGTGATATTAATAAACATAAGACAGCCGTATTATTAAAGCTATTTGAGTTCTACGCAAAACGCGGTTGGGTTAGCCAGTTGCACTTGAAAGCCTTTAGAAATAATAATGAAGCGATGTTTAATACTTTAGGTCCTGATACTGGATTTGATGCAGTCAATGATGAGCCTATTATCGGAGCAATTCAAAAGTTAATGGACGCCACGAATGCGGTCCAAAACTTACCAAAAACTATTCTTTATTCACTTAATCCAGCGGATTACTTGCCACTACTAACACTTATGCAATGTTTCCAAGGGGAAGCAGCGAATAAGATTCAAATGGGTTCAGGGTGGTGGTTTAATGATACGCGTGAAGGTATGCGTGATCAGTTAACACAATTTGCGAACCAAAGTGTATTAGGAAACTTTGTGGGAATGTTGACAGACAGCCGTAGTTTCCTATCATATCCCCGTCATGAGTACTTTAGAAGGGTCTTATGTGAGCTACTTGGTGAGTGGGTAGAACGCGGTGAAGCCCCGGTCGATATGGAATACTTGGGGTCGATTGTAAAGGATATTTCTTACAATAATGCAAATGCCTATTTCGGCTTTAATAAATACTTTTAGTTATTTATAATAAGAGTAATGTAGGAGGGTCTAATGCAAAATACTAAGAAAACTCAAAACAAAATAACAATCAATGATGTCGCGATGAAGTCAGGGGTTTCTAAGACCACTGTTTCGCGCTATATTAATGGTCACTATGATATGATGTCAGAAGAAGTAGGCTTTCGTATTCAAAGTGTAATTGATGAGTTGGGGTTTAGACCCAGCCGTATTGCTCAAAATTTAAAATCGAAACATACGGCTATTTTAGGGTGCGTTATTGCTGATATTAGTTCACCCTTTGCGGCGAGTTTAGTAGAAGGCATTAGCGATATATGTACGCAAAATGATTATCAGGTTTTGTTTGTGAATACAGGTAATAATCCAAAACGCGAACGTGAGGCTATTCGATCTTTACTCGATAGTAAAGTAGATGGTTTGATAGTAAATACAGCGGGTCATAATGAGGAGTACCTCCATCAAGTTCGTAATATGGGCGTACCGATAGTGATTGCGGACCGGTATCTAAATGGCGATACCTTGATAGATACCATTTCCTCCACAAACTACCAATCAACGTTTGAATGTATTGAGTATCTCTATGAACAGGGTTATGATCATGTATATTTCTTTGGACAAGCCTTGGGTAATAATAGGGCGCGTGTAATTCGTCACCAGGCGTTTTTGGATGCTCATAATAAATATTTTGATACTGAAGCTTCACACACCTATTTTATTACGGATCATCTTAGCGATGCTCAAGTACTAAAGGGACTTACGGAGTTAAACGATCGTGCTAAAAAGGGCGAGAATATTGCTATTTTCGCAGTAAATGGGATGATGATGCTTGATTTGCTGGTGGCGATGAAGAAATTAAACATAACAGTGGGTGATGACTTGGGTCTATGTGGTTTTGATGATTGGACTTGGGCTGATTTAATTGGACCTGGTATTACAACCATTCGTCAAGATACTTACCAACTGGGGGCACGCAGTACGAGGCGTTTGCTTCAGTTGATTCAAAGTGACGCTCACGTTAAACCAAAATTAGTGGAACTTCCTACGCAATTAATGAAACGAGGTTCTACAGAAATTAAAAAATAAAAAAGGGAGTGAAAGTGTGAGTGATGTATTATTAATGGGTGAAGCCATGGCTTTATTCGTGGCCGACACTGAAGGTTCTTTAGAAGAAGTCGATAAGTACACGCGTACCGTTTCGGGAGCGGAAGTCAATGTTTCCATTGGTTTATCGCGCCTGGGCTTTAATCCCATGTATTTAACGCGATTGGGTGACGATGAATTGGGTCGCTATATTGCCACGTATTTGAAGAAAGAAAATATTAACACTGAAGCCATTCAATTTGATTCTGTAAATAGAACGGGCATTCAATTAAAAAGTAAAGTTAGCTTTGGAGACGCGGCCGCCCCTTATTTTAGAAAAGGGTCAGCCGCCTCCAAAATAGATGAGGAAGCTTTAGACCATGTTAGTTGGGAATCAATTAAAATTCTTCACATTACCGGAGTACCCCTTGCTCTATCTTCAACCTTTAGATCGGTAATATATAAAGCAATTGAGGAAGCCAAAAAACGTAATATTCTTATTACATTTGATCCAAATATTAGACATAATCTATGGTCCTCTAAAGGGGAAATGTGCGCAACATTATTATATGTAGCTAGTCAGTGTGATATATTCCTGCCTGGTTTAGCAGAGGCGGAATATT
>CAYWUU010000004.1:12596-25338 GCA_964461405.1 uncultured Erysipelothrix sp. | reverse complement strand
AGCAGAGTAATCTTTCTGTATGTTAATTATTATAGCGTATCGCGGTATAATGTCAAGCGTATTTTCACAATTCTATCACTATTTTTGAAAATTATGTAAAATGCATTGAAAATTGTTTCATTAGTGAAAAGAATCGCATTATTTGGCTTAAAAAGCCAATATCTGAGAACAATTACATAATAATGTCGTTTAAGCGTGTACATGTCCATCTCAAAGACACAATTACACACAAGTGAATATATGCGAGAACCCCAAAATAAGACAATCTTGAAAGATAATTACAGAAACCGAAATCATTTTCTTTCAATGGCAGAACGTTGAATAAACCATATAATTAACGTATATTATATAAGAAAGAGGTATAACTATGAAGAAAACAAAAATACTATTTATCCACGGAGGGATCCTAAATAAAGCCGGTACCGAGAGTTATATGATGAGCGTACTAAATGCCCTCCCCAATACCTTTCACATAGACTTCCTAGTCTTTGGAAGAACAGAAGGCGCATACGATAAGGAAGTAATCACAAAAGGATCAAAGATCTTTAGAGTGCCTTATGAAATCAAAGACAGAAAGATAGAGGGCCCCAGTCTACGTACGACCCTCAAACTCATAAAGAACGAAAACTACGACATAGCCCACGCCCATATGAATGCTCTTAATGCGCTTGTTTTAGGATATATGAAACGAATTGGCATCCCCATTAGAATCTCTCATAGCCACGGCTCAAAACACTTCACAGAGAACAAGGCAGCCCTTATCCTAAAAGACAAACTCATTCCACGCATTCCCCACGTCGCAACCCATTTAATAGCATGTTCCAAAGAAGCAGGAGACTTTCTCTATCCCAATAACGAATATATCCTCATCACGGAATCGATCCAACACGCTTTGAATATAACAAAAAGACACGCAAGGAAATACGTAACGAACTAAACCTCGATGATAAGTTTATCTTAGGACATATTGGACGCTTCAACTTCCAAAAGAACCACGACTTCTTAGTTGATATCTTCAATGAATATATTAAACTCGACACTCGGGCTCATCTATTATTAATTGGTGAGGGCGAACTCGAAACTAAAGTCAAAGATAAACTCAGCCAACTCAACCTATTAGACCACGTTACGTTTGCGGGCGTAAAATCAAATACAGCCCCCTATTATCAAGCTATGGACGCCTTTATTCTACCTTCCGTATTTGAGGGACTTCCCTATGTACTGGTAGAAGCCCAATGCTCTGGCCTTTTATCCTTAGCATCCGATCAAGTCGATCACAATGCTAAAATGATCGAAGACTTCTATTTCCTTGATCTTAACAATCCCTCTGCTTGGGCCCAGTTATTGTTTGAACATAGAAACTACAAACGCAAAGACGGCAAAGAAGCCCTCATTCAACATGGATTCGACCTATTTGATAATGTTAGAACATTAGAAAACTTATATACAAAAGAGCTAACTCGCACCAGCCTTGATCCTAAATAATCAAAGCCAGAGCGAATTAGCTCTTTTTTCATTTACTTACCAATATCCATTACTTACTCAAGACCGTTTCATCAAGACTCTTAAGAATCGCCTCGAGAAAGCCTTCATTTGTATACTCATACTCAGATTCTAGATTAATCTTAGAAAAATCAAAGTTCTCAATAATTTTCTCAATACTTTCCCTACTATATATATATCTATTATCTTTAACACGCAAAGTTTCCGTAATTTCATTTTGCATATCCAAGAATTCTCTCATAGCAGGTGATGCCTCAATATATACATCGGTTGTCTTTGGATAATACCCATTCTCAAGTGTTAACGCTAGCTTCTCACCCTTGTTTGAACAACCCACTAAAACAAAAGCCATCAATACTATACAACTAATCTTAACTAA
The DNA here is from genome assembly GCA_964461405.1 of uncultured Erysipelothrix sp. Lineage (GTDB taxonomy): Bacteria > Bacillota_I > Bacilli_A > Erysipelotrichales > Erysipelotrichaceae > Erysipelothrix. The sequence goes on along the minus strand of CAYWUU010000004.1, from coordinate 23,456 downwards.
TTTCATAATATCATCCTATCAATTAAATAATACCATAAGGATATCGCAAAAACATAGCGCCTATGTATATAAATCTTTGTGAAATATTATCAAAACATAAAAAAGACAACTCATCAAAAGTTGTCTTTAATTAATTAAATATGAATTGGTAAACCAAGTGATACTTCAGAAGCATCCATAATGGTTTCAGATAGCGTTGGGTGAGCATGAATTGTAAGCGATAAATCTTCAATCATCATGCGCGCTTCAACAGCAAGGGCAATCTCACCAATTAAGTCAGATGCACCAACACCCGCTACTTGACCCCCTAATACTAAACCAGTGTCTTTGTCCGTAACTAAACGAACAAATCCTTCTGTTTGGTTAAGTGATAAGGCACGTCCGTTAGCTCCAAATGGGAACTTAGAAACTTTAACTGTTAGACCTCGATCTTTAGCTTCTTTTTCAGTTAAACCAACTGTCGCAAGTTCAGGGTCTGTGAAACATACCGCAGGAATGGCAACGTAGTCGATTTCAACATTCTGTCCAGAGATCGCTTCAGCAGCAATTTTAGCTTCATAAGAAGCTTTGTGTGCCAAAGGAGGACCAGGAACAATATCCCCAATCGCAAAGATATGCTTTTGGCTTGTTCGACCTTGGTTATCAACTTCAATAAGACCACGATCACTTGTCTTAACCCCAGCAGGCTCTAAACCTAAGTCATTGGTATTAGGACGACGACCAACAGTAACTAAGACATAATCAGCATCGATAGTTTCTTCTTTACCATTTGCTTCATATGTTACCGTAACACCCTTATCCGTTTCCACAGCATTTTTAGCCATAGCATTGGTAATGATATTTACATTTTTTTGTTTAAAGTTATGTTCAACTAACTTGATCATGTCAGCATCGAATGCTGATAGGATTGAAGCCATACCTTCTAAGATAACAACTTCAGCACCCAAGTTAGCGTAAACACCAGCTAACTCACTACCGATGTAACCCCCACCAATAACTACTAATTTCTTAGGAATAGCTGGTAAATTAAGAGCACCTGTAGAGTCTAAGATACGACCACCAAACTTAAAGCCTGGAATTTCAATTGGACGACTACCGGTTGCGATAATTGCATTCTTAAAGGTATATGATTGAGCATCATCACCATTAACAACACGCAACTGGTGTGTATCGTTGAAGAAAGCCTCACCACGAATGATTTCAACTTTATTCTTCTTCAATAACATTTCAACACCCTTAGTTAATGTGTTTACTACTTGCTCATCTTTCCATTTTTGAGTTTTTGTGAAGTCAACTTCAACATCTTTAGTAATAATACCAAAGGCTGCTGAATTCTTCGCTTCTTGGTAACGATGTCCAGCATTAATCAATGCTTTAGAAGGAATACATCCAACGTTTAAACACACACCACCAATAAATTCTCTTTCAATAATTGCTACTTTTTGTCCCATTTGTGCTGCACGAATCGCTGCAACATAACCACCAGGACCTGAACCAATAACAACCGTTTCTAATTCTAGTGCTAAATCTCCTACAACCATGCTACACCTCCATCAATAGTAACTCAGGGTCACTTAATAATCGCTTAAGTTCATTCATTGCCATTTGTGCCGTCATACCATCAATAATACGGTGGTCAAAGCTCAATGACAACTTCATCATATTTCCAACACCGATAGTACCATCTTGTAGTACAATTGGTTGCTTATCAATACGACCAATACCAAAGATCGCTACTTCAGGGTAGTTGATGATTGGTGTGAACCATTGTCCACGAGCCGAACCAATATTTGAAATCGTAACAGTACCATCACGCATATCAGGACCTGTTAGCGTACCAGCATTAGCAGCCCCTGCTAAAGCCGTAATTTCTTGAGCAATCGCAAAGATACTCTTTGTGTTTGCATTCTTGATATTTGGAACATATAAACCAGCTGGTGTATCAGTCGCAAATCCAATATTGTAGAAATTCTTATAAACAATTTCTTGAGTTGCATCGTCAACACTTGCATTCAATACAGGATACTTAGCAACTACAGCTGTAACAGCTTTCGTAATGTAAGCCAAGTATGTTAATTTAATATCTCTTTCAGCCGCCACGTTTTTGAAACGAGAACGGTGTGCAATTAAATTACCAACTTCAACTTCATCAAATAATGTAACATGCGGTGCTGTATGCTTAGAATTAACCATCGCATTAGAAATAGCACGACGCGTAGGGGTCATCTTCTCACGAGTTGTATCACCCTTAACTACTACAGGAGCCGGTGCTGCTTTAGGAGCCGCTGCAACTGGAGCCGCAACTGTTTCAGTAGCAACTGTCTCAGTAACTACAGGAGCTGTTGCACCACTTAAGAATGCATCAACATCTGCTTTAGTAACATGACCACGTTTCCCACTTGCTACAACCGCCGTTAAATCAACACCCTTATCGCGTGCATATTGACGCACTGAAGGCATTGCTAATACACGACCAGCAATTGAGTTATCCGCATAAACTTCACCACCTACAACAGGAGCCGGTGCACTAGGTGCAACTACTGCCGCTGTAGCAGCCGGTGCTGCCGCAGGAGCACTACCGGATGTAGTAATTTCAACAAGCGCTTGACCAACCGTAGCCACAACACCTGCTTCAACATTAATTTTAGCAATGGTACCACTCACAGGAGCCGGTACTTCTTGCACTAACTTATCAGTTTGGATCTCTAACATTGGTTCATCTTCTGTAACACTATCCCCAACATTAACAAACCATTGAACTATTTCAGCCTCAGCTAACCCTTCACCAACATCTGGTAAATTAAATACAAAATTACTAGATGCAGCAGGTGCAGCAGGTGCAGCTGGAGCTGCTTCAACTGCCGGAGCAGCTTCCGCTACTGCTGCGTGACCTTCAGCTTCAATCTCAACTAAAACATCACCCACAGTTGCTACTGTACCACCAGTAACATGAATCTTCTTAATCACACCTGTAACAGGGGATGGTACTTCTTGAACTAACTTATCGTTTTGAATTTCTAATAACGGAGCATCTTCTGCAATAGTGTCGCCTTCATTAACGAACCATTGTACGATTTCACCTTCAGCAATTCCTTCACCAATATCTGGCATCTTAAATATAAATGACATGTTTCCTCCTTAGTCAAAAGCAACTATTTCTAGCACTTTAGCGATAATATCGTCTTCGTTTGGTAGCCAATCGTTTTCAGCTAAACCAAATGGATAAACTGTATCCGGAGCAGCAACACGACCAATTGGAGCTTTAAGGTTAAGAATAGCACGTTCAGCTACCTCAGCCATTACTGTAGCACCAACACCCGCTTGACGTTGTGCTTCCTGAACTACAACTAAACGACCGGTCTTCTCTACAGAAGCAACAATCGTATCGATGTCAATTGGGTGAACAGTTCTAAGGTCAATAACCTCAACGTTTACCCCTTGTCCCTTAAGTGTTTCAGCAGCTTTAAGAGCTTCACGAACCATATAACCATACGTTACGATGGTAACATCCGTACCCTCATGAGCAACTGCCGCTTTATCTAAAGGCGTAGTATAGTATCCTTCAGGAACTTCTTGTCTAAATGAACGGTATAATTTCATATGTTCTAAGTAAACTACAGGGTCATTGCTTTCAATTGAAGAAAGTAATAAACCTTTGGCGTCCACTGGATTACTAGGAATAACAACACGAATTCCAGGTGAGTGTGCAATTAAACTCTCAAGGTTATCAGCATGCAACTCAGGAGTATGTACCCCACCACCAAATGGTGAACGAATTGTAATAGGCATATTACGTGTACCACCTAAACGGTAACGCATACGCGCCATTTGCGTAACTACAGAGTCCATAACTTCAAATACAAATCCAAAGAATTGGATTTCAGGAATGGGACGGTATTTCTCTAAAGCCAAACCAATCGCCAATCCACCAATACCACTCTCAGCTAAAGGTGTATCAAATACACGCTCCTCGCCATATTTTTCTTGAAGACCTTCAGTTGCACGGAATACACCCCCGTTAACTCCAACGTCTTCACCAAAGATTAATGTCTTATCATCACGCTCTAAAGCGATATCAAGCGCTTCAGTAATCGCCTGAATCATTGTAAGGTTCTTTGCCATTATTTGCCTTCCTCCTTAGCTTCATAAAATGCGATTTGTTCTTTAATCACATTAGTTGGTTCTTCAAACATAGTTTTAAGGAAATCAGAAACTTTTTGTTTAGGTGTAGCGTCCGCAGCCTTAACAGCTTCCTTAATTTCTTCATCAAATTTTTCAATCATGGCAACTTCTTGCTCTTCAGTTAATAAACCTTTGTCCGTCAAGAAGTTACGGAAACGAATCAATGGATCTTTCTTATCCCACGCATCAAAACTCGCTTGATCACGATAACGCTTAGGATCATCACCACTTAATGAGTGAGGACCAAAACGAGATGTTAAGGTTTCAATAACAACAGGTCCATTACCCTCAGCCGCAAACTGACGCGCTGCCTTACTTACCACATACATAGCCAATGGGTCCATACCATCAACTTGAATACCTGGTACCCCAGCTGCTGCTGCCTTTTGAGCCAATGTAACAGCCGCTGTTTGCTTATGACGAGGCGTAGAAATCGCATATCCGTTATTTTGAATATAGAATACAACCGGAGCCTTGAATGCACCCGCGAAGTTGATACCTTCATAGAAGTCACCTTGTGATGATCCACCATCTCCAGTATACGTAAACGCAACATTCTTAGAACCATTCTTCTTAAGACCTAAACCAACACCCGCTGCTTGCACATATTGTGCACCAATGATGATTTGCGGTGGAACTGCATGGAAATCTTCAGGATAAGAGTTACCCTCAACATGACCACGACTCCATAAGAATGCTTTATGCAACGGAAGACCATGTTTAACTAACTGAGGAATATCACGATATCCAGGTAGTAAAACATCCTCTCTTTCAAAGGCAAACAAACTCGCTAACTGACTAGCCTCTTGACCTGCAGTTGGCGCAAAGAAACCAAGACGTCCTTGACGTGCTAAGGTAGTCGAACGATCATTTAGAGCACGAGACCATAACATGTCTGCAAATAACTCTAATAACTGATCATCTGATAAATCAGGCATTAAGTCCGGGTTAACTACTTTACCGGTTTCGTCCAAAATTTGAACTGTTGGATATAGTGATTCAACACCTTCCAACTGAGCTTTAAAATCCAAAGGATTTACTTTTTTTCTTTTACTCATTTCTTCATTCCCTTTCCTATTGGGCAGTGCCCTTCCTTTATAATTTAACATGTATATGCAAAGGCATTCAACTCATATACACAGTAATACTAGTGAAAAATAACACTAAGTAGTTCATCCACCGAAATGGAGCCAAAATATAGCCGCAAATCAAGCGAAGACAACACTCCAAACACATCCAACTCATCAAAGCGCGTCCCAATTAAACGCTCCTCGACATAACTCACATCCTCTAAGCCAAGGTAGTCTCCCATAAAACGAATACTATCAATGTGGCCCCCTTTATTAACTTCCAAGAAAACCTCAACACGGCCCCCTGTAAAACGCTTAGAATTCGTTAGATTAAACTCAGGTGAAGCCCCATAGATCCAATCCCAGGTTGCAAACTTACTTTGCGCATCCGCCTCTATTTTTTTAATATCCGCTTCACTCAATACAATTTCACTATCTTGACCCTCATTAGACAAATAATAATGAAGCTGATTCCAAAAATCCTGCAACGAAGTACCCTCAGGTAAATGCTCCTTAATATTTGTGACACGAGAACGCACCGACTTAACCCCTTTAGAAACAATCTTATCAGGATCAACATTCAACGCCTGCACCATATTCTCTATATTAACATCAAACATCAACGTACCATGATGCATTAACTTCCCATTGGCCAAACTCTGCGCATTCCCAGAGATTTTAAGACCATCAATCAAAATATCATTACGCCCCGAAGCGTGTGCCACAACACCCATACTCCCTAAGGCATCAATAATAGGTTGCACATATTTCTTATAATTAACTTTACCAGGATCATCAACACCAATCACAAATGTAAAATTAAGATTCCCAAAGTCATGATAAACTGCACCACCCCCTGAGACCCGTCTTGCGACATTAATAGAATTCTCATCTATAAATTCTCGGTTAATCTCTTCCACAGCATTCTGGTTTTTACCAATGATAACCGACGGTTCATTTTGCCAAAGAATGAAAAAATCCTCATCCACATCAATATGACGCATCGCATAATCATCCAAAGCCAGATTAAAATAAGGGTTCACTCTCTTATTTATAATATAACGCATATCTTATCTCCTTTATCACTACCTTAATTTTATGTATAATAAAGATATATTTCAACTAAAATGAAAGAGAAAGGAATCACATGACATTAGAAATTTCAATACCCGTAGCGATATTCCCTGCGATATCCCTACTTATGCTAGCGTATACCAACCGCTTCTTAACCATAGCAGGCTTAATTAGAGAATTAGTAGCAGAGCACAATAACCAAGAAAACCAAAACGTCCTACTGCAAATATCCAACCTACAAAAACGTTTAAAAATTATTCGCCTCATGCAAATATGGGGGGCCCTTGCTTTCACAATGGCCATACTATCCATGTTACTACTCCTAGCTAACGACCAATCATCAGGCATTATATTCTTTGTTATAGCCCTGATTTTTCTACTCATATCACTATTTCTATTAGTATATGAACTGCACATATCAGTTAACGCCCTAACCATGGAACTCAACACCATAAAAAAAGAGAAAGATGTTTAAACTTTCTCTTAATGCATTAACCTATCTAAATCTGTAGCCTCTTCAATAAACTGATTTAATACTTCAATCATTGACTCAAGTTGATCCATATCCATCGCATCCGAGTGATTAAACAAGAAATACTCATAGATAGGACTGGCATTACCGGTATCAAGGGAATCTTTAAATAACTCCAATAACAATGTTATTTCCTTCTTATAAGAAGAATCAAGAGGCAACACATCCACTTCTTTTACAAGACTTTCAAAATCTTCATCGTCGTCGATTTCAAAGAAACTAACCGGACGAAAATCAGGAAAAACTATTTGAATACCATTGGCCAGTGAACCTTCATTCATAATGATTACACGCTGTAAACCACTGTTCTTCATACTATCTACCTCTCTTTCCATTTATATTATAACACGAAATCAATAAAACATAAGCAATATACCCAAAGGAGAAAACCATGAATAAACTACAAGAACTCAGTAAAACCCTAGAAGACAATACACTAGTTATATATGATAGCACAGCGATATATTATCTAACCGGATATAGATACGATGTAGGCGAACGCATGATAGCTTTAGTACTAAAGCCCAATCACACCCCCACATTATTTCTTAATAAACTCTTTGCGATCCCTGAAAACTTGAATACCATAGTATTCGAGGACCAAGATAATCCCACTACCAAACTCGATGACTACTTACCCAATGGACTTATTTATATCGAAGGAAACCTCCCCGCTCGATTTTTACTACCCCTAATAAACGACAAGCGAACCTTTAAAGACGGCTCCTTCTTTATTGAAAAAATGAGACAAATAAAATCAGCGGAAGAAATCAAAATACTACAAGAAGCATCCCATCACAACGATCGCATTATGAGTGAGATGCAAGCACTCATCCAAGAAGGCATGAGCGAAAGCTATCTGGCCAAGATTGTAAAAGAAAAGCAATCCACACCCCCACTCAGTGGACCCAGTTTCGAACCCATTGTAGTATTTAGTGAAAACATTGCCGACCCCCATGGTATTCCTTCCAATCGACAGCTAAAAAAAGGCGATGCTATATTGATTGACATGGGAGGGATGTATCAAAACTATGCTTCCGATATGACCCGAACGTTTTTCTTTGGATCCAATCCAAAACTAGAAGAACTCTATGATATCGTCTTAGAAGCCAATATCAAAGCCATAGAAGCCATTAAAGTTGGCAATCCCATCTCCAGTATTGATAAAGCCGCCAGAGATGTCATCACCCAAAAAGGATACGGCGCATACTTTATTCACAGAACCGGCCATGGTGTTGGTTTAGAAGTACATGAAACCCTGGATATATCAAGCACCAATCATAATCCCATTGAAGTTGGAATGGTCTTCTCAATTGAACCTGGCATCTATATTGAAGGACTCGGTGGTATCAGAGTTGAAGACTTGGTAGCCATAACATCCGATGGTATAGTAGTATTAAATAAGCATCCCAAAGAAAAAACTTATTTATAAGTTTGAAAAAAGAAGCATTATGAGAAATAGCAAAGAAGAGTTACTCTTTTTAGTCGCAACGATACTCACCATTCTGATACTATACTTCACTCAGAATATTAACGTTGCCGACTATCTAATCTTTAACTTATCCATTTACTTAGCCATTGATAGCGTGCTAAGATTACGAAAAGACAAAGATTATAACGCACTATTTCTTCTTGTAATAAGCCTTTTCTATATCTTTATCTACTATAATTAGGAAGAAACACACAAAAGAAAATGCACTAACCTAAAGGTCAGTGCATTTTTTAATACTGTCTTTCGGGCAATAATATCCACAATAGGATATAAATAGCAAGCCCTGTACCATATAACAAAATGGATACTCCAGCAATGATTCTAAGAATCGTAACATCCACTTTTAGATAATCAGATAAACCAGCACAAACGCCCCCTAGTTTACCTTCACGCGTATCCCGTGTTATTTTAGTGTTTCCATGATATGCCATAAAATTCCTCCTCGATTAAGCTCTTGTGATCGATGTTATAACAACATCATCCATTGGTTTATCCATTGCATTAGTTTTAACTCTAGCAATATCATCAACAATCTCCATTCCAGAGATTACTTGACCAAAGCTAGCATACTGTCCATCAAGATGTGGAGCATCTTGATGCATAATAAAGAACTGACTGCCCGCACTATTAGGAGCTTGAGAACGCGCCATTGATAAAACACCACGACTGTGTTTTAACGCATTAGGAAATCCATTGGCCGCAAACTCACCCTTAATAGAATATCCAGGACCGCCCATACCATTACCATTAGGACATCCCCCCTGAATCATAAATCCAGGTATTACTCTATGAAAGATTAATCCGTTATAAAATCCCTCATCCACTAACTTAAGAAAATTCTCAACCGTAGCAGGAGCTACACTGGCATCTAATTCCGCCAGAATCGTTCCCAAATCCTTAATATTTATTTCAATTTTAGTTTTCATGTTCCATTACCTCTTCCATTTCTTCTTCCTTAGTTACACGAATCTTCGCGATAACTTTTTCATCCACCTCAACAATACTAAAGCGATAATGATTATAAACAAAATCCGTATCATCATTATACACATCTTCCTGCTTTGGCAAACGACCCAACTCACCAATCATAAATCCACTAACAGTATCATAATCATCCACCGGTAAATCAGCATCAATAATATCATTTAAATCATCCAAATCAGCATACCCCTCAACTAAATAATCATTGAGTTGTACTTCCTTAATCTCATTTTCTTCTTCAACATCATACTCATCTAAAATATTACCCATGACTTCTTCAATTAAATCTTCCATAGTAACGATCCCAGCGGTACCACCATACTCATCAATCACGACCGCAATATGAGTTTTATGCGTTTTAAGTTCCGCAAATAACTCATCGGTACGCTTAGATTCCGGTACAAAATAAGGTTCTCTTAACTTAATTCTCAAATTAAAGTTACGCGGATCCCCATCTTCCTGAATAAAACGAAGTAAATCCCTTAAATGATAAATTCCAATAATATTGTCAACATTATCCTCAAACACAGGATAACGCGTATACGCCTCTTTATCAACCAACTGCATGATACTTTCATAATCCGTATCCACATCAATCGCAATCACATCCGTACGGTGTGTCATAATATCCGCTACTTCATGATTATCAAACTCAAATACATTACGAATCATTTCCTTTTCAATACTGTCTATTTCACCCGCTTCAACTAACAGACGAATTTCTTCCTCCGTTACTTCCTCTTCAATATCAGGATCAATACGCAAAGCCTTAAGCACCACCGCAGTAACACTGGATAATAACTTAACTAAGGGCGTAAAAACAAACGATAAAACATAGACAGGATATACCACAAAGAACGCAAAGCCCTCAGGATTACTCATGGCCATACGCTTGGGCACTAACTCACCAATTACTAACATTAAGAACATCGTCACAAACGTTATCACAATCATCATGATGGGACGTACCACAGCCATTGTCAAAGTACCCCCTGACAACTCAACTACCCATACCGATAAACCATCCGCAAACGTATCCGCAGCAAAAGCACCCGACAACATACTCGCTAGGGATACACCAATTTGAATGGTAGACAAGAAATGCGTAGGCTTTTCAACCAACTTCAACACAAGATGTGCCTTACGGTTTCCTTCCTCCACTTTACTTTTCAATTTAATTTGATTCGATGATATAAATGCAATTTCAGACCCAGCAAAAAAGGCATTCATCAATATTAAAAATACGAGAACTAATATTTGGACTATATTGCTCATGAGCGGTCTCCTTTACTAAATAATACTACCGGACACCTATCTTGATCATTTTCTTCCACATGCACTCCTCCAATTAATCTATATAATAGAATTTTCTCTACATTGTGTCAATACTTTTAACTAAAACTTTAGGTTAACATCCGCAATCTCATCGGGACTAAAAGCCAACATAGTCCGTCTGTTAATGTCAACCGAACCCGCAAATAAATTACCAGGAAACGTCTGAACACGTTGTAAGAAACGCGATACATTGG
>CAYWUU010000004.1:0-12586 GCA_964461405.1 uncultured Erysipelothrix sp. | reverse complement strand
ATATAACCGTCTTGCGGCTTGAAGATGTTCCTCCGTATCCACAACCCCTTCTTGTAACTTCAAGAAAACACTATCCGCCTTAAGATTAGGATAATTCTCAGCCAAAGCATTGAACCTCACAAACTCCCCTTCAATCACCGAAGCAGCCCGTTCCTTCTCTTCCAAACTCAAACCATTACGCAACTCAACCACCGCAACTAAAGTTTCCCGCTCATACTTCGCATACCCTTTAGCCACCTCAAATAACTTCGTAAGGACTGAATAGCGCTTCGCTAAAGCCACATCAATATTCGCAAACGCCTCATCCATTTTAATATTCAACCGCTGTATATCATTATAAACAGACACCATTGAAACTATTATTACAATAATAACAATAAAAATAAAATATATCATAGTACGCTCCTTTTACTCCTTCACAAAATAATCCAGATAATTCATCACATTTAACATCGTTGATTTAATCATATCAACATACATCGGATCATCATTACTCTTAAACAACTTAGGTTCCAACAAGGCTTTACGCGAGTAAATCGCCACATGCAACTCTTGATCGTTTAAATAAAACGAAACATCCTCCTTATGAATACTCATAAACTCCAAGATTTTAGGAGGCGTTAAAACATAAAACGCTTCTTGAGGATGACTCGCAAATACACGATACTCCTTATTAAATACATCACTCTCAGTATAAACCCGCTCTAAACTCTTATCTTTAATAAATAAGCCCCCTTGCGGATAAGAGTGCGCCAATTGCTTATCAATAACATACAGACGCCCTGTAATCTTTCGATGCGGCTTTAGCACCAACCACTGCCCCCTAAAAAACACCGTAGTATGCGAGTGCCCTTCACTATCTACTGTTGTATCCGCCACATAAACATCAGAGAACTCAAACGCAATACCATTATGAGTACCACGAATATAATCACTACTTTTAAAATCAGAGCCATTACTAACCAACTTCGTATCCCGAATCCGACTCCTATCGAATCCCTTACTATAATCATAGTACACATCATCAAAGAGATCGTTTATAATTGGAGCCACAATGTTTTGCTTAAAGGCCTTAGATTTTTGATTTTGAACTATCCCAAAAATAATTGCAGCAAAGAAGATAATCACAATAAAGCCAAAGAAACCACCCATATCAATACCTCCATTATTTTTTATAATTATAACACAGTCATAACCCCTAATTTGTTAAGAAATGGACATATTACTAAATAAAGTATTAATCACTGCCACAATTGCTTCCATTTCCCTTTCAAACCGATAGATTTCTTCACTCACATTAGAAAAACTAAAGAGACGCGGAGCCAGAATATCCCTATTAGATCTAAGCGCCACACAAACCGTATGCCCGCTTTGATACATCGATACCCGATCAGTTTCCAATTGATTCAAACGTTCAATAACTTTAGGAGTAAGGATATAAAAAGCATCTACATCCCGAAGTGAAAAAACACGATACGTATTATTGAATGCCACACTTTCGGTTTGAATCTCACGCAATACTTTTTGATGAAAATCACGCTTAAAGCTTGGCTTCATTGATTTGTGAAAGATTAAAAGAGGAGAAGGCGCCTTAGATTTAACCTTACTTTAATCCACTGCCCCTTAAAAATATCAATAGTTTGCGTATGACGCCCCACGCGCTTGCGATCTTTAACCACAACATCCGCCATTTCAAAAGCAATACCCTTATAAAACCCCTTAATATAATCTTCACTATGATACTGATTTCCCATCGCAATTAACTGCGTTGCAAAGACCTCATTTCTTAAGAACCCCCGGCGTCTATGATACTCATACGACTGCAAATACCGATCTAAAACACGGCGCACCACAAAGTTCTTATATTGCGTCACAAAGCGCTTAGAAATCATATCTAAGATAAGAAACATCAAAACAAGGGCCACCGCTGCCAGAAATGCCTGATTAAGAAAGAAGAGAGCCAAACTCAGGCCCCCTAAAATTAAAAGATCAAATACTGCCCAAACTTTATACTTAGATAATTGCTTTTCCATCAATACATCCCCCATCAATAAACATACTAACTAACCATCAAATGATTTCAAAGCCTCACTCATATTCACTTTATCAGCCCGTCGTGTCAGCAACATATTTATGACAATCGATACACCCATAGTGATTAAAAACGCGTATACATAATACTTAATTAATAACTCATAATTAAACATCAACATATCAATTTCAGCGCTGGTTACTACATAGTAATGAAGGGCTTTACCAAACGCAAAACCTAAGATAGATGCCATAAAACTTAACATAATATTCTCACGAAGCACATAGGTCATCAACTCTTTTTTATTAAACCCTAGAACCTTTAAGGTCGCTAACTCCTTCTGACGCTCACTCATATTCATCGTGATTAAATTACTTAATACCAAGATTTCCAAAGCAATTCCCGCCAATAGAACCACCCAAATCACAATATCAAAGTTCTTCATCATATCCACATACGTCTTGGTCATATCATCTAAGAACTGAATGGAATATACATCATCCGATTGCAATACAGCTTCACTAATGACATCATGATTCTCTATATCTGTCATAAACATGGCCGCATTGGACTTACTTTTCACTCTAGATACATTTTCCATATACGATTGCGAAGTATAAATCGCATGCCCCGTATAATTCTCTGTAATATGATCAATATTCAACGTAACAGTTCGATCCTTCACAAGCACACTAATATCATCACCAACGCCAACACCCAATACCTTAGCTAGTTTTTCAGTGATGATCACATCATCTTTATCAATCTCAAATAAAGTATCACTCTTGCGCGGTTTTAAGCGCACAAAGGTTTGAATATTTTCCAAATCCTCAGATGCATATAAACTAATCTCAATACCATCTATCTTAGCGGCTTCAATTTGAAGATAATTCATTTCACTAAAATACTGCGTATCAAAATCCTTAGCATCATAAGTCACAATACCATCGTATAAATAGATATCGTTAAACTGCATACCAATAATGGAATAGATTGAATGCTTAATCCCAAACCCGACAATTAAAAGTCCGGTCGTACCACCAATACCCATCAGGGTCATCAAGAAACGCGTCTTATTTCTAAATAGATTTCTAAAACTCACTTTATATAAAAACGATAAACGCTTCCAAAAGAAATCAATGCGTTCCAAGAAAATACGTTGCCCCTTACTTGGTGCTAAGGGTCGCATTAAGTCAGCAGCTCGTAATGAAGCAATCTTCATACTCTTATAGAAAGTAATCACAACAGAGGTCACAAAACTAATGAAGAGTGGAACCAGTGCATACGAAACAACGATACCCCCAACCATCTCAGGGGTCGCATACATCAAACGATAGGCATCATAAATAATATTGGGAATAAAATAAAAGCCCAGATACAAGCCCATCATCGCCCCTATAAACCAAGAAAAGAAACTAAATAAGACAAACTTCATTGAAATTCTAAGACTTGAGTACCCCAAAGCCTTATACACCCCAATTTCAGTTCTATTCTCGTCAATTAACCGCGTGATCGTACTTAACGTTACTAAAATAGAAACCCCAAAGAAGATGATAGGAAACACTCTACCAATACCTTCAATTCGATTTGAATCATTATAAAACTCTTGATAACCAATAATTACATCCTTACGAGTCTGCAAGATCATTGTTCCGCGATCCGCATCCGCAATCTCTTGATACCCATTATCGATCTTTTTCTGTGCCGCCTCAAACTCCTTAGCCGCTAATACCTTATTATTTGCGAGCGCTTCAACATTGCGCTCATACTCCACTTCACCTTGACGATAGGCCTTAATACCCTTATCCAAAGCCGCATACCCTTTATTAAAATCACGAGTAGCTTGAGCAATTCGATCTTCAACATAAGTAATTAAACGCCCAATGATTTCAGTGCCCTGTTCTCCCATATCAATGCCACTATCCAGTAAGGACTTCAACATTTCAAGTTGCTCATTTAAAGGACTAATCGTCGTATCAAAATTATCCTTAGCTTTCTCAAGACGCTCTTCAAGCGTTCCACTAACGCGCCGTTGCGCTAACTCATCCAAACCTTCTTCTAATTGATCCTTGGCATCATCCAATTGAATCCGCGCATCCGCCAACTGCTTATCGGCATTCGCAAAATCCACTTCAGCTTTAGCCTTCTCATTATTTAAAGCAATCTGCCCTTCCTCTAATTTCAAGACTTCCTTGGATACCGCCCTGTTAAAACGATTCTCAATTAAGCTGGCTTCATGTTCCTTTATAATGGTTTCAAAATCATTGGAAGCATCCATCACCCGAATATTTGTGAAGAGGATCTCATCCATATTAAAAGGAATCCCACGCACATATATAAACCCACTAACACTACCCACACCCAAGCGCGAGTGCCCCCGTTCTAAGTTCATATAAAGATTGGACTTAACCAATCCCACCACCTTAACCTCAGCACTTCCAAAAACATCCGTCTTCGATACCTTAATAACATCACCAATTTGAATGCCATAGTGTTCCATTACTAAAGTATCCAAAGCAGCCTCCAAATCATTTTCTGGCAAGCGCCCCTCAACAAGCGTCAAATCCTGTTTCGTAACATCATTTAGATCATAGACCCGCAAGATACTATCAAAACTACCACTTCGCGCATACATATCATCATCAAAACTTCCAACGACACTGCCGCCCACCAGATCCTGGATTTCATCAACCATAGCTTGATCAATACCCAAAGTATGGATAATACGATAATCCAAGGCCATGCTTGATTTCATATACGCATCCCCAGTAGCCCGCATATCATACCCCGTTACGGCAATTCCCACATAAAAACCAACCCCTAACATCGTAATTAGTGTTAGAGCTAAGAATTGAAACGAACGCTTTTTAATTTCCCTTAGCAGATCTTTTACCATTGAATCTCATCAACTTCCTTAATATCTTGATTCACAATATCACTTTCAACCCGCCCGTTTTTAATTTCAATAATACGATCAGCCATATTGGTAATGGCTCTATTATGCGTAATAATAATTACGCTCATACCATAGACACGACTGCAATCTTGCAGGACTTTAAGAATGGTCTTACCCGTCTCAGTATCCAAAGCCCCCGTGGGTTCATCACACAATAAAAGTTTAGGATTCTTCGCAATCGCCCGGGCGATTGCTACACGCTGCTGCTCCCCCCCTGAGAGCTGTGCAGGAAAGTTATTCAAACGATCTTCCAATCCAACCTGCTTAAGAATCTCAATAGGATCTTTAGCTTCCTTACGGATCTGCGTAGCCAACTCAACATTCTCCAACGCCGTTAAGTTTGAGATTAAATTATACGACTGAAACACAAAGCCCACATCATCACGACGATATAGAGTCAATTCCTTATCACTTAACCCACTAATACGCTTACCATCTAAATAGACTTCCCCTGAAGTAGGCACATCCATGCCCCCTAAAATATTCATAACGGTCGTCTTACCCGCACCAGAAGGTCCTACAATAACAGTAAAACTACCCTCTTCCAAATCAAAACTGACCCCATCTGCGGCCTTAATTACCAAATCACCCATAATATACTTACGATGAATATCATCCACTCTAATAAAACTCATGTGCTATCTCCTTTGCTTCCTGTAATAAATCATAAAACGTATTCTCAACTCGACCCTCAATAACACGATCCAACAACACCTGCAAAACATCCTTACGTTTATCCAAAGGCACCAACAAATCACTGCCCTTAATCTTTAAGTCACTCACAAATAATGCCGGCTTCTCAATTTCTATTCTAGCAATAAATCCATCAAAAACATGACATTTATCAACCTGATACTGCGCTATTGCACTCTTTGCCAAATTATCAGCACGCTTTATTTTAATAATATCTTTCATAAAATCAAGGCCGTAGACACTCACCTTTTTCTTAAACTCCGTGTAATCTGTACTTAAGCTCATATCATGATGCTCAATCAACTTAAGCATACGATGGCTACGAACTTTCGGTATTTCCCATACCTTGAAATACACACGCGCTAATTGCATGCCCTCATAAGCATGTCCAGGATAGCGACCCCGCCCCTCGTTAATCACTTGCGTATACAGTTTCCCCAAATCATGAAATACCGCCACCAATCGCAAATCCAAGGTTGAAAGGGCCATAACCATATGAAGGGTATGCTCAAACAAATTAAACTTATGGTAGGGATTTCGTTGATCAAAATCAGCCGCCTTAGATAAATCAGGAATCAAAGTACCAATTATCCAAGGGTCTTTCAGCACCAAATCACCAAAGTGCTTCGCCATAACCAACTTAAAAAATTCATCACGCCATATACGCCCACTATAACTACTTAATTTATGGTAGTTCTTTGTACAGGCCTGTAAGGTATGATCCTCAATAAAAAAACCTAACTGCGCTTTAAATCGCATTAACCGCAGCATTCTTAAGTAATCTTCATTAAACTTACGATCGGCATCGCCAATACACCGCAAGACAGAGCTTTTAATATCTGATAAGCCCCCCACATGATCAATTATACCCAACTGTGGATGGTATAATAAGCCATTGATTGTAAAATCACGACGCATGACATCTTCCTGCGCACTGCAATCAAACTCTAAAAAATGCGGCCGCCTGTGATCCTTATAATCAGCTTCTTTTCTAAATCGTGTTATTTCAATATTATATTTATCAATATGAAAAGAAAGCGCACCTAAGGCTTCATTGATAACCAACCGATAGGATTTAAAGCACTCAACCAAGACGTCCATAGTAGCATTAGTTGCTATATCGATATCAAAGGTCTCCCTACCTAAGAGAGCATCTCTAACACAGCCCCCCACATAAAAAGCCTCATAGCCGCCACCACTAAGAGTGAGAATAATTTGGTCTAATGTAGAAGGGAAATGTATCATTGTATCACCTGTTTCTATTATAACATTATCTCAGGCCTATAAACATAAGAAAAGACACACCTAACGCGATGTGCCCTTTCGTAAACTATAAGCAATGATACTACCGGCTACGCCAACATTTAAAGATTCAAAATTAGAAGTTTCTATATGAAGTGTCTCATCACTCATGGACAATACCGCTTCACTAACACCCCTACCTTCACTTCCCATCACAATCGCTAACTTACGGTCGCGATTAATATTTGATAAAGTAGCATTCTTAGCATCAACATGGGTACTGACAATCACATTGCCCATAGCCCTTAACCTGTCAATCCATTCCACCACATCGCCTTGTACCACTGGCATATGAAAAATTGACCCCTGGGATGCTCTGATTACTTTATCACTATAGATATCGGCACTATCATCCGATACCACTACAGCATCAAAGCCAAAACTATAAGCACTGCGAATCAGTGTCCCTACATTACCTGGATCTTGAACACAATCCAAGACCATAAAACGACTGCCCGCTTCAATATGATAGATTGGTTTACTCACAACCCCAAAAACACTACTGCCGGATTTCGTTTGCGATAATTTAGCGGCGACACTGGGACTAATAATAATATCAGTTCCCTGTAATCCTATGGTCTTCTTTAGTAAATTAGCATCCTTTGCTTCTTGGACCAAATGAGCCCCTTCCACCAAAAGAATATCGGACTCATCCCGATATTTCTTTTTTGATAGTTTCATTAACTCCTTAATGAAAGGATCGTTATGCGTATTAATTGGATTCATAATGCGCCATGACTCCATGACAACGATCGCATAAGCCATCATCGTGAACATGATCAACAATATTCCAACAACGCGGACAGGTTGGACCTTCTGCTACTTCAACGGCCAACTCAAAGCCCATAACATCATCCAAAGTATCCTCTACTAAGGTTACCTTTGAAACAATGAACCACTGAGCCAAAGCACTACCTAAATACGCCTTAACTAAAGCTTCATCCTTAGCACTCAGATGCATTAATACATGCGCTTCTAAGGCCTTACCAATTTCCTTAGCGGCACGCTTTTCTTCTAACGCCTTAAATACTGCCTCACGCAATTCAAATAAACGCTTAAAGTCACCAATCTCAACATCACTTAATAAACTATCGTTTACCGCTTCAAACGTCGTTAAGTGAATACTTTCTTCTTCAGGATTCACATAACCATTTAACTCTTCCATCGTATGTACTAAAATTGGTGCCATTAACTTAGAATACACCCGCAATCCATAATGCAATACAGTTTGAATCTCACGACGTAAGATGGAATCCTTTTGTTCGATATACAGAATATCCTTAGTATAGTCTAAGTAATAGGCTGACATTAAGTTCGTTAAAGCCGTAACAACTGTCGTGGTCACTTTTTGGAAGTCATAGTTTTCATAGGCTTCCAAGGCAACTTTATTATGCGTATTAATTTCATTTAATACATATCTATTTAATGCACTCATATCCGCAAAAGCAACGCCATCGCTATCAATATCAAAGCCTTCTAAATTACCGTGCATAAAACGCAAGGTATTACGAATCTTACGATAGCTCTCAGATACTTGTTTCAAGACATTATCACTAAAAGGCGCATCACTTTGGTAATCCACACTGGCTACCCAAAGACGCAGAATATCAGCCCCCAATGTATTGAAGATATCACGCGGACTCTTAGCTTTTCCACTGGACTTACTCATTTTTTGACCGTTATCATGCATAATAAATCCATGCGTTAAGACATTTTTATAAGGTGCTTTATTATAAACCGCCGTCGCAATAATTAACGAACTGTTAAACCAACCGCGATACTGATCCGACCCTTCTAAATATAAATCAACAGGAAGCGGCGTTTCATCGTGATTTAAAGCACCCGTATGCGATGAACCCGAATCAAACCAAACATCCATGATATCCATTTCTTTTTTAAACACACCGTTGGGTGAAGCTTTATGTGTATAGCCTTCTGGTAATAAATCTTTTACATCTGCATCAAACCAAATATTCGATCCATGCTCAGCTACTAAATCAATCACATGACTAAAGACTTCTTCCTCCATGATTGGGTTACCATCTTCTGTATAAATTATGGGAATAGGAACACCCCAGACTCGTTGTCTTGAAATCGTCCAATCACCACGGGATTCAATCATATTATACATACGACGCATACCCCAAGCAGGAATCCAATTTACTTCATGTTCCACTTCTTCTAATACGCGACTTCTAACTTGATCAATTGACGCAAACCATTGTGTAGTCGCACGATAAATAACAGGTTTCTTAGTTCTCCAGTCATGAGCATAAGAGTGCGTAATGAATCCCAAACGCAATAAAGCACCCTCTTCATCTAATCGCTGTGTTACTGCCTTATTAGCATCTTCAAAATAAAGACCTTTAAACTCTCCGGTTACATCCGTAAGCACCCCTAAATCATCCACTGGTGAAATTGGCATAATACCATACTTCTTAGCAACCTCAAAGTCCTCAACCCCATGGTCAGGAGCCGTATGGACACAACCCGTACCAGCTTCAGCCGTAACATGATCCCCCAATAAGATAGGAGATAAACGGTCATAGAGTGGGTGTTGTGTTGTGATTCCTTCTAAGGCACTTCCTTTGAAAGTTTTTAATTCCTTAACATCTTCCAACTCAAGGGTCTTAACAACACCCGCCACTAATTCCTTAAGTAAAACCATATTACCTTTGGATGTCGATACCAATACATAGTCCATATCCCCATTAACACTAATCGCAAGGTTAGCAGGAATGGTCCAAGGTGTTGTGGTCCAAATAACGAAATAGTCTTGCGCATCTAAAATACCCTTACCATCTACCACCTTAAATCTCACATAGATTTCAGGGTCACGACGGTCTTGATACTCAATCTCTGCTTCAGCTAAGGCAGACTCGCTGGATGGAGACCAATAAACAGGACGCAAGCCCTTATAGATCATACCCTTAAGTGCCATATCCGCAAAGATACGTAATTGCTTCGCCTCGTAGTCTTTATTTAAGGTAAGATATGGATTATCATAATCCGCTACCGTTCCCAAATCCTTAAAGTCTTGTGTTTGAATGGCTACTTGCTCGCGCGCATAGGCCTCACATAATCTTCTAAACTCACCCGGCGACATGCCCTTACGGTCTACCCCTTGGCGTTGCAACTGCACTTCAATGGGTAAGCCGTGGGTATCCCATCCTGGACGATAAGGCACCTTATAGCCCATCATAAAACGAGACCTTACCACAAAGTCCTTAAGCGATTTATTTAAAGCATGCCCCAAATGGATATTTCCATTTGCATAAGGAGGACCATCATGAAACCCAAATACTTTAGCTCCATCGCGTGCCTCTAGCATCTTATTATAGAGTTTCATTTCCTCCCATTTTTCTTGAATAGCGGGTTCTTTTTTATTGAGATTACCTCGCATCTCAAAGTCTGTTTTTGGCAATAACAGAGTATCTTTATAATTTACTGACATATGTCCTCCTTAAAAATATAAAAGAACGCCCTAATAAAGGACGTTCTCACGCGGTACCACCTTAATTCACAATCCAAAAGATCATGCACTTCATGAGCTATAACGCACTCAACCGGATGCCTTACTATTAATTTCAGAGCATCAACTCCCACGTGATATCACAAATGTTAATGCTTTGGTTTCACCAACCCCAAAGTCTCTACTTCATTAACCATTTCGCGATGTGTCGTGTTCATCGTTCAATAAGATTAAGCTTGGTGCTTCT
Organism: uncultured Erysipelothrix sp.; assembly: GCA_964461405.1. GTDB lineage: Bacteria > Bacillota_I > Bacilli_A > Erysipelotrichales > Erysipelotrichaceae > Erysipelothrix. The sequence goes on along the minus strand of CAYWUU010000004.1, from coordinate 1,884 downwards.
GGAAGCGATAACCCTTCCAAAATATGCTCCAACGCTTTCAATTTAATACCCAAAGTCCCTTTAAGCTCACGCGACTCATTCGAAATACGAGCAATCTCAATCAACACTTGACGCGCTGAAGACAAAGATTCTCTAACGATAATATCTGCATTGGCATAGGCCGTCTTAATAATTTCATTCGACTCATTCAATGCGATCCGCGAAACCTCATCGCTCACTTTCTCACGAGCGTTCATCTCTACCAATAACTGCTCATACTTACGATCGGCATGTTCCAGCTCACTAAGTAAAGAATCCACTTGCTGTTTAAGGGTCTTGTTTTGTAAAACTAAATCACTGAGTTGTGCTTCGATATGACTCGTAACATCTTCAGTTCCCATAGGTTTCGTCTGTTTTGCTTTTCTAGCAAACATACTTCACTAATCCTCGAAATCTTCAATACTCATACTAATGTCACCTTCAACCCCAATACTATGCGGTACACAAAGAATGACATCATGACCTATTTTTTTAATAGATCCACTTAAAGCAAAGACTACACCTGTTAAAAAGTCGATAGTTCTTTGCGCATAGTCACGTTGTAGACGGTGTAAATTAACAACCGCCGCTTGACCATGCATCAAGTGCGTCGCAACTTCATCTGCTTCCTCAAATGAACGCGGTTCAAATAAAACCATTTGGGCATTCGAAGGAACCGCAACCTTAGGTCTTTTAGCGCTTTCGTAACTGCTCAAAGCCTCTACCTCCTCCTCATTATCAAATACAAGATAATTTTCATCATCTTCAATGGGATTCAAAATGTTCTTAAACTTATCTTTTAAACTCATAATTTAGCCTCCATACTAAGAAATTATACCACAATTAAGGAATAAATACATTAGAATTATTCAACCTCTAATAATCCATAATCGCCATCACGACGTTTATAAACCACCGCTACATCCTTAGTCTCATCATCTGTATAAATAAAGAAGGAATGTCCCAGTAATTCCATACTTAATATGGCATCATCCAGGTTCATTTCTTCAGCCACAATAGTTTTTGTACGAACTAATTTAGCCTCATCCACCACTTCAGTTTCTTCAATCAACTTAAGGAAAGCATCACTTAAGCTTTCACGGTTTCGTTGAGATAACTTCGTCTTTTGACGACGAATTTGGTCCTCTAACTTATCAACCACTAAATCAAGCGCTGCATAGAAATCTTCATGTGCGACCTCCGCACGCAATAATCCAAATTTAGTATGAATCGTTGCTTCAACTTTAGCATTCGCTCCAACTACACTTACCACCACATTGGCGCGATAGGAATCGTCTAAGTCAAAGTACTTATCCATAAACCCCAGTTTCTTTTCAACACGTTCATGCATTGCATCTGTAATGGTAATATTTTTTCCATGAATATAAACTAACATAAGAGCCTCCTTGTAATTTTATTTTAAATAAATGCTATCAAAATACTTCATTTCAATCCCCTCTGCTCGACCACTATCATAACAAGCACCTTGCAACAGGGAATCAAATGTACTCACTTTGCCACCCATAACATCGTTCATTAAAGCAATACCCTTTAAACCAAGATCAATCGATTCATTATATAAATCAATAAAACTCTGAGTAGATGTATCAGTTATATCAGTAGGATTACTCCACGTCTCATGTTTTAAATTCAAAACATCATACGTAGCATCAATCTTACTACCTACCACATGACTAGAAAATGCCCAATCACTGGCCATTTGCTTCTCTAATCCTTGAATAATAGGCAACGTAATATTATGAGGGTCGTATAAGAAGCCAAGAATATTCTTAAGCGAAACTATCGCTGATTCAATCACATTCTGATTCTCATAAATATCAAAAACATTCGCTAACATCGATTGAT
>CAYWUU010000003.1:0-27602 GCA_964461405.1 uncultured Erysipelothrix sp. | reverse complement strand
CACGGGCTTCTAAATCATTAGCACCATACTTAACACTACGCTCTAAGTATTCAAATACCATCTTAATCGCTTGAAGACAAAGACCATCGGTATAGTCATTGGCTAAGGTAGAAACATAAGCTTCCGTTGCGTGGGTTAATACATCCATTCCAGTATCTGCTGTAACAACGGCCGGCAAGTGATCCACAAAGATAGGGTCTACTATCGCAACGGTTGGAACCAATGAATAGTCGGCTAATGGATATTTCTTATTAGCTGCTGTATCGGTAATAACCGCAAAAGGTGTTACTTCTGAACCCGTACCTGATGTTGTTGGAATACAAACTAACTTAGATTTTTGCCCCAAATCAGGATATCTAAAGGCACGCTTACGAATATCAATAAATTTTTGTTTCAGGTCATCAAAATCAACTTCAGGATGCTCATAGAAGACCCACATGCCCTTAGCAGCGTCCATAGGGGAACCCCCACCCAAAGCAATAATAGTATCTGGTTTGAAACTTTGCATTAATTCAAACCCTTTACGAACAGTATCCAAAGAAGGATCGGGTTCAACATCACTAAACAACTGAATCTGAACATCATTACGACGCTCATTTAATTGCTCAACAATCTTATTATAGAAACCAAGATCAACCATTGAACGGTCTGTTACAATAAACACACGCTCAACATCACGCATTGATTTTAAATAACGAATGGAGTTTCTTTCAAAATAGATTTTAGGTGGAACTTTAAACCATTGCATATTATTATTACGTCTCCCTACCTTCTTAATATTCAGTAAGTGAACGGCACTAACATTATCCCCTACTGAGTTACCGCCATATGATCCACATCCCAATGTAAGTGAAGGAATGAAATCATTATATACATTACCAATACCACCAAAGGTTGAAGGAGAGTTCCAGATAATACGAATCGCTGGTACCACTTCACCAAACTTAGTAGCAAGGTCTTTATCTTTAGTATGAATTGCTGCCGAGTGACCTAAACCATTGAAGTTTACCATTTGGTAAGCCAAGTCTAATCCCTCTTCACTATCTTTACTCTTAACCAATGCCAAGACTGGAGCTAATTTCTCACGCGTAAGAACTTCCTTAGGACCCACTTGTGCACACTCAACAGCAAGCACACGCGTATTGGCTGGAACCTCAATACCTGCTTCCTTAGCAATCCATGAAGCATCTTTACCAACCACAGCTGGGTTTAAGTACGCATCCATATAATTTGAATCCGAGGACTTAACTCCAAACATAAACTGCTCAAGCTTAGCCTTCTCTGCTTTATTCAAGAATGCCACATGATACTCCTTAAAGCCCTCAACTACATCTTTATAAATATCTTTATCAACAATGGCGACTGATTCACACGCACAAATCATTCCATTATCAAATGCTTTAGACATTGCGATATCATTAACAGCTTGACGAATATCTGCACTCTTTTCAATATAAGTTGGAACATTACCCGCCCCAACACCTAATGCCGGTTTACCACATGAGTAAGCAGCACGCACCATGGCATTACCACCTGTAGCAAGAATTGTAGCGACACCATTATGATTCATCAGTTCGCCTGTCTTATCCTTTGTAGGACGTGTGATCCACTGTACACAATGCTCTGGTGCCCCTGCAGCAACGGCTGCATCTAATACAACCTTAGCGGCTTGTGCAGAGCAATTTTGTGCCGAAGGATGAAACGAGAATATAATTGGATTACGCGTTTTCAAACTAATTAAAGCTTTAAAAATAGTAGTTGAAGTAGGGTTGGTTACAGGAGTAATCCCACAAATAACACCCACAGGATCAGCAATCGATGTAATCCCTGTTACTTCATTATCATCAATAACCCCAACAGTCTTTAAATGACGCATATGGTTAATAACATGCTCACACGCAAATAAGTTCTTAGTTGCCTTATCCTCAAAAACACCACGACCTGTTTCTTTAATAGCTGCCTGAGCTAAGGTACCGTGTTGATCAAGAGCCGCCACACTTGCTTTCGCAACAATATAATCCACTTGTTCCTGATCTAAATCCATAAACGCTTTAAGAGCCGCCTGACCTTTTTCCACTAACTCATTAACTTCATTGTCAATGAGAGTCTTGTTTTCTATCTCACTCATATTAACTCCTCCTCTTGTTAATAACTTCACTAACATCATAGGTTCTAAATCAAACTTGTGCAATTAAAAACAAAGAAAAAACCAGCATTATTTAATAAATAATTACTGGTCTCTTAATGTAAACGCTTTGCTTGTGAAACTTTTAATAAATATAACGCGCTTTACTAAATCCTCACTATTTAGTGGTTACTTCGATACTATACATGTAAGCGTTTTCTGATTTAGCACCCAATTTAACCATGCCCGTTTTATTACGAAGCTCCCCTTCAAAGTCCGCAAAATCCGCAATACCAATCCAAGGTTCAATACACACAAAGGGTGCCATTATGCCATCTTTAAGCGTGCTCCACAGTCCAACATACATGAAATTATCATACGTAACTTTAATATTAGCACGCTTTGTTACTAAAGTAGTCGCCCTTGTATTATCATAAATAAGGGCATCATGCACAAAGATACTAGGGTGTATTTCAACCACCTTAACATCCTCTTGATACGGATCCCCTACGCCCCCTAATACCAGCGGATAGCGATTAGTAATCCCATTAGACTCAATAATAAACCTATCCCCTTCTTCCGCTAAGAATGCAGGATGCGCTCCAATAGAAAAATACATGGGTTCATCCCCATTATTTTTAACCCGCCACTTAACCAATACTGTATTTTCTAGTAATTCATAACCAATCTCAACCACAAAATCAAACGGATAAACACGCTTAGTTTCCTCATTAGCGACAAAACCATACCAAACTTCAGTTTCACTTTGACGAATGCATGACATCTCAATATCCCGTAAAAAACCATGTTGAGACATTTCATACTCAACTCCATCGTGTCGATACTTCTTATCACGCAAACCACCTACAATTGGAAACAAAACCGGAGAAACGCGACTCCACCAAGAACTATCACCACTCCACATTAACTCACGCTGATTCACTTTATCGAAGATTCCACGAATCTCCGCCCCAAAACTATGGATTTCAACCCGTAAAACATCATTCTCTAATATCATATTTATAATCTACCTATCCATGTAATGCACATATCAAACCACTTTTCAGCAGCCACATCAACCTGATCTTCACGCACAGCACTCACTCTATTTGCTAGTGCCAAACCATGAGGACCCTTTTCAAACACATGCAACTCAAAGGGAACACGGTGTTTATTTAGCGTACTTGCCAAATTAAGAGCATCCGCAACCATAACCAACTCATCCTCAAAGGTATGCCATATAAACATAGGTACCGTATGTGCATCAATATAATTAAGCACATTGTATTCATAATAATCCTGATCACTGGGATCATCTGTACCCAAGATACGCATCTTTACACTCATGGGATTCTTGACATGATCATAAGCTCTAGGTTCTAACAATTCAAATATCTCAGTAGATATCATTGGATACGATGCAATCAAAAAATCTATATTAAACTCATAATCACTAAGCCATGCATCCTTAGAGTGTGTGGCTATTTGTAAAGCAAGATTACCACCAGCACTAAACCCACATACCCCTACTTTAGTGATATTCCACTGCTCTCTATACTGTTCAATATAATCCAAAGCCATTGCCGCTTCCAAAGTAGCATGCTTATACACCTTAGTTACTTTATCTAAAGTAGTATAACGAAGCACCCCTGCATTGATTCCTTTACCATTAAAAGCCATAGCAATCGGCTCAGCTTCACGATCACTTGTAAAAACATAACCACCCCCTGGCATAATTAACACAAAGGGCTTTTCCATTTCACTATCTAAAATATATAAATCCAAAGTAGCTGTGTCATTTAAGACTATTGTTTTATGTATCATATCCTTCTCCTTTAATTTATTATACTTTAATTATACTAAAAAGAAGACACAATTTGGCCATCTTCTGTCATTATATAATTTGTAACTATTACTATTGAGCAGATAAAAACAAGGAATCATACACCAAGACTACTTCCAAGTCTTAAAAACGATACCGCAGTCAAATCACAAGATTAGTAATAGTGTGGTCACCATGTTTAATAAAAAAACCTAACATTATGTTAGGTAGTAATTTAAATATTGGTGGAGCTTATCGGGCTTGAACCGATGACCTCTACGCTGCCAGCGTAGCGCTCTCCCAGCTGAGCTAAAACCCCGTGGACTCATTATACCACAAGTATAACGAGTTTGGCTTACTAAATAAAAATATTTGCGAGAGGATAGCCAATTAGTACACTCAAGACTATAACCCCTATCATAATCCATAGACCAACTTCCAACATATCTTTGGGAGTAGTCCATTGTGAAGAAACCGCAAAAGCAACATAGGGCATGGCAGGGGGAGTTGCGCTCCCCAAGGAAGCTAAAAACCCAATTAAAGAAGCCATGGCCGCTGCGTTTAAGCCATTGATACTCAAGAATACTGGGACAGCAACCGATGCCACTAACTGAGCCGTAACCATATGCGAAGACACATTAGACTGAACACTAGCCCACAGCACAAAGATTATGATCAATAGCAAATTAGACAACCCCTGAACAAACGTCATGCTAGATGTAATGAAAGTGACCAATCCAATATCAGGATGTGTCATGGCACTACCCAGTGCCAATGTAGCAGCCGTCATTATCAAGGCCGGCCACGAGACCCCCTTAGTCATCGCTTCATTAATATTAAGCAAAGTCGTATCATTAACTTTAATAATAGCCAATATCACAACCCCTATTAACGGTGGAATACTAGTACCAAGGGATTTAATATAAGCCATAAAGGCAACCGAACTTAATAAGTCAGGAATAACCCACATAAAGACCACACCCACAAAGACTAAAGTAATAATTCGCTCTTGTTTAGTCACTTCTGGAATACTCATATTAAGTTCAAATCGATAATCATATGTATCAAGATCCGCTTTAAACTTAAGTCTAAGTACTAAAAGTACCAATCCAAAGATTAAAAGTCCAAATGGAATCGCAAATAACATATAAGAAGTATAACTTATGGCTGTGGCAGTAATGGAACTATAAGCAGACATAGCTAATACAGGAAATACGTGGGCAATGGGCGTAATTGCCGATGAGAGACTGGTTACCAATACCAAGCCCATAATCATCATTTTAGCAATGCCATCGCCTTTTTCAATTTTAACAACCTTAAATATTTCTTCTAAAATGGGATACATCACAAAGAACAATACCGTAGGAGACATAACACTTCCCAGCAATAATACCGAAGCTAAAAACGATATGTTTAAGTGCCAGATGCTCTTTTGGGCAAAGGGCATACTCACAAACTTAAGTGCCACTCTTTTAATAAACTGAGTTTGCGATAACGCATACGTTAAAACAAAGGTAAACAAAAGAAATGCGAATGTTTGATTACCAAAAGAAGATCGTAATACTTCATTAACTGATAAATTAGGCACCAAAACCAACATCAACAATACCCACAAACTGGGCCAATCAATGCCCATTGTCATCCAAAGATATAAAGCCCCTATAAATATCACAAACACAAACAAGCCACTAAAACTCAATCCCGTTGGCACTGGCAAAAACCAAACTAAAGCTGGAATCACAAAAGGGATAATACGCCCTATTCTATCTTTCATAATATTCTCCTACTAAATCAATTATTCACTACAATCATAAACACGAATGCAAGGATTCATAAAATTAACACGGGCCTATTATAGCACCTTAATCCCAACAAATAAAGAGCCCAAAGAAGACAAAAAAAACTACATAAAGTAGTTTTCTAACCTTGAATATAAGACAGAATTAATTCAAAAGTATTTCGTAATGCCTTAATATGGGTCCGTTCCATACCATGACTACTACTAACACCCGGTCCAATTAGGGCTGCTTTAATATTGTTGCCACCACGAAGGGCTGCAGAAGCATCACTTCCATACATGGGATAAATATCTACTGCATAACCCAAGTTCTTTTCTTTAGAAAATTCAACCAACTGAGATACCATTTCATAATCATAAGGACCCGATGAGTCTTTAGCACAAATTGAAACATCAAACTCAGTACACGCTAAATCAAGACCAATACACCCCATATCAACGGCCAATAACTCCGTAATATCTACAGGAAGCCACGAAGCACCATGACCCACCTCTTCATACGTCGTAAAAATAAACGTCAAATTCGTACTGGGCACAATCTTTTGCGTCACCAAAGTCTCCAAGACACTGATCATCACAGCTACTGAGGCTTTATCATCTAAGAATCGAGACTTCACAAACCCTGAATCTGTAATTTCAACTTTAGGATCATAGGCAACCATATCGCCATTCATAATCCCCAGTGCTTCAACATCGCTCTTAGAACTAACTACTTCATCCAAACGAACGACCAAGTTATCAATATCACGCGCCTTTGTATTGGCATCTTTAAAGACATGCACAGAGGGTGAAGTCGATAGAACGGTCCCGCGATAAACTTTACCACTGCGCGCAATAACATCACAGTACTCACCATCTAATGTAGGTGTAAGGGGTCCTCCAAGTGTCGTAAGAGCCAAAGTGCCATCTGCATTAATAGAACGCACCATTAAGCCCAACGTATCAACATGACCACTAATACCCCTCGTAATCATACGATCCTTGCCCTCAACACTCACCATAAGATTTCCCTTAGGAGTAAGCGAAGTTTCATAACCCAACTCATGAATCAAACTCTCAACATATCCAATCGCGTTCTTAGTATACCCCGTAGGGCTCGCAATATTTAATAACTTCTCTAAAATATCTAATGTACGTTTTTCACTAAACATAAAACTCTCTCCTAGACCTTAAGGTCATTTTTAATTTGTGTGGTGGATATATCAGGCGTTCTACTTAAGTAAACAACCTCAACACCCTTAGCTTCCAAGAAATCAAAGTGCCCTTTCCAGTCATCCCCAATCACAAAAACATTCACGCCATAGGCATCAACATCCGATACCTTCTGTTCCCAACTCTCTTCAGGTATTATCATATCCACATACTTAATCGCTTCCAATATTCTATAGCGCTCTTCATAGCTATAATAACAAACCTTATTTTTCTCTTTCAAATTAAACGCATCCGTTGATAAACCCACTATCAAGCGATCACCCAAAGCCGCCGCACGCTCCAGTAAATTAATGTGACCATAGTGTAGCAAATCAAAGGTACCATAGGTAATTACTGTCTTCATCTTATGTCTCCTTAAACACCGTATTAATGATGGACGCCGTAGCCCCCACTTCCTGTACTTCAATAAAACGCTGCGTAAACTTCGCAACAATCTTTTCTTGTGCCTCATAATTCAAAGACTCAATAGCCGCTAATAACGCATCACTCGACGTAGAATACGACAACTGCGTATCTTCAACATCAAAATACAAACCACGTTCTTTTTTATACTTGTCATAATCCTGCATATATAAAAGAATGGGACGCTTCAACAAACCAAAATCAAACATAATGGAAGAATAGTCCGTAATCAACACATCCACTGCCAAGAGCAACTTCGATGTATCCTCATAATCACTCACATCCATCACAAAATCCCCAACACTAATATTGATACGCTCAGATAAACCATGCATCTTAATCAAAAACACATACTCACTGGATAACGCATCCCTAAACTTTTTCAAATCCATTAGCACCAAATCACGCTCATCATCACGCCACGTGGGAGCATATAAAATGACCTTCTTGTTCACAATCCCCAAAGCATCCAACACTTCCTGTCGCAAAGCCCGATCATTCTTAATTAAGATTTCATTACGAGGCATTCCATACTTAAATAAATTGCGATCCTCTAACTTAAAGGCTTCCTTATATATTTTATATTCATAATCACCAGAATACGTAAACACATCCACCGTATAGAAATTAAAATCACTGCGACCCTGAACATGATTACCCACATATTTCATAGGAATACCATGCCACGTATTAATATACTTAGTATAGTGCTTCTTAAAATGAAGCCCCCGTTCGATATTTACATTCGTAACCCAATATTGCGCTGATAAAGCAATCAACAAATAGCTCAATGTATCTACTTTAACCTTTATAGTATGTGCATCCAGCTCATACTTATCAACATCCTTAAAAGCCCATATAAAGGTATAATCCGCAAAGAATGGGTCGTTAACCATCGCATCATAAATATCCTTGGGACTATCGTTAAAGGACTTCCCACTATAGGAAATAAACAAAATGGTTTTAGGTTTAAGCCTCACAAAAAAACCAATACACTTAACCACCAGGGAACCCAATAGTGTGTATAGTTTATTAAAGAGACTGTTTGATTTTAATACCTGTTCAATTTTTTTCATCAGACACCCCAAATCCATTAATATTTTAACACGTTTTACTATGATATTGTACCAAACATAAAAAGAAAGTCCGATACGTACATACCAGACTTTCCCATATTATTTATAGCGCCAATCTTTCTCACGACTCACTTCATTACCATGAGTCATCTTAAGAATCATTTCAGCTGCATTTTGAACAGTTCCAAAATCAGGATCCATGACATATAATTTACGATTACCACCACTATAGGTTACTTTAGAGGCGCCTGTTCCATCTAGCTGAATTTGAATAATATCCCAACTACCCCCTTTATCCAATTGATAACGAAGCAATTGATTCACTTCCTTGTCCTTCAAACTCAACTCAAAACTGCCACCCACTGAACTCATAACCTGATTAAAATTAGTAATAACAGCAGGCGATAACATCTTATTAATAACCCCAGTTAATAAAGCCTGTTGATGAATAATACGCGTCTTATCGCCCCCTTGAACGTTCTTACGCTCACGAACAAACGACAACGCCGCATTACCATTCACATGATTAGTTCCCAACTTAAACTTATACCCATCACGCGTAGTAAAATTATACTTAGATTCAACATTAACACCACCCAAGGCATCCACAATCTTAGTAACCGATGTAAAGTTAACACGCAAGTAATAGTCAATCTCTATTTTTTCATCAACCTGACTGTTTAATAAATCCTCTAAGGTATTAACAGATTCCATAACCCCATACAATCCCGCATGCGTTAACTTATCCATTTTACCCTCAGTATGCAACTTAACAAAATAGTCACGAGGCATACTAGTCATTAAGATTTGACGCGTAACAGGATTAACCGTCACAATCATATTAACATCCGATCTAGAAACCTTACTTACACTACCAGCCGTATCAATTCCCGTCACAAAGATACTAAAAGTTTCCTTAGTTACATTTACATCTCTATCTAAAATATCAACATCTGTAGTATGCGTATACGATTTAAGAACACGCGTTTCAGCTTCAAGATCAGGATAATCTTCCTCAACCAAAGACTTATGCGCATTACTTAAGATTATAACCTCAAGATCACCCGCGTAGAAGTCCTTCATCATCGTATCATATTGACTATAGTCTTTAAGAGCGATATCAAACTTCTCAAGACGCGTAATTTCATCGCGCACAAAGATAACATTTGATTTATCCATCACCGTATTACCACCCACATAGCCACTATAATTTTTCAAATCACTAAGCGATTCAAACTTAGACTCACGCATCACTAATACTTCAACCACGTGCGTATCCTTTGAAGCCCCCGTTACATTCCCCACAAACTTAGCAATCGTAGTCAACTTAGGAACCGAGAACAAGATCGCCACAGTAATTAACATCGTTACGATCTTAGCCCCATACCCTTTGGATTTAAATAACCAAAGCAGAACCAAGCTCAACATTACAAATATACTCACTACCAAAGGAATAACAAACTTAGTAGGTAACATCTTCAGTCTATACACTGCATATAATAAACCAACCACCGAAACCGCATGTAAAATACCAATCATATAAGAAATCTTACGATCGAATTTCATCTTACGGGTTGTATTTCGCGTTTTTAACGCTTTGACTCTTTTATTTTTTTTCATACAATCAACTCCTTGTAAATAATATAGTATTTCACTTTGAATGTCATAGATTTACTTTAAATAACACATTTTCACAACTTAGTGCACGCTTTACTTTGTTTCAAGTAACTCTTAGCTTCAGCATTGACCTGCTTAAGGTCCACCCCCTGCTGCTTCGCCGCAAACACACAACCACAATAACACTGCCTATAAATATCGTACACCTTACACATTTCTACCGACCTTCGATACCCATCATTCTTCTTAAAATCACTCGGTAAATACTGCGTTTTATAAAGCTTTTGAACCTCAAATCCAATCGCATTAATAACCCCACTATTTTTATGTGGCGACAGGGTTAAAGCACTCCCAAAGTAATCAAACCCCTGTTCCTGAGCATAGAGTGCCACATCATTTAAGCGCATATCAAAACAGGCACTACAACGCGCACCGCCTTCTTTTTCAAGTTCAAGATTCCCTGATTTTACCATCTCAACAAACGCATTGGGTTTATACTCAGCTTCAATAAATCCCACCTCACTGCCTGTTTTCGCATTAAAATCTTCCACAAACTTCCGCTGGACTAAGGCCCGTCTTTCATACTCACTCCGTGGATAAATATTAGAATTTGAGAAATACACCGTAACATCCGCATACGAAACCATATCACTCATCATTACGGTACTGCATGGAGCACAACACGAGTGCATCAAAATACGCGGTCTAATACCCTGTTCAGTCCACGCTTTAATAACTTCCTTCAATAAATGGTCATAGTTAACTTTACCCGACTTATCATATTTACGTAATAACTCTGTTATATCCATGGCTTACTCCTTTATTAAGTAACCATAGCGTACCATATATTGAACCCATTGTCTTTACCAATTAATCATCCAAAAGTTCCTTGAAACGACCATAACCCATGGCTTCCATATCTTCATACGGAACAAACTTCAAAGCGGCACTATTCATACAATAACGAAGGCCCCCTAAGGCTTTAATACCATCCGTAAACACATGACCCAAATGCGCCTTAGAAATACCACTCAATACCTCAACCCGACGCATTCCATAACGATTATCATCCTTCATATCCACATACTCATGATAAATGGGCTTAGTAAAAGAAGGCCAACCGCATCCTGCATCATACTTATCTTTAGACAAAAACAAAGGTTCACCCGATGTGATATCCACATAAATACCCTTTTCAAAATGCGCATCATAGGCATTATCAAAAGGCGCTTCCGTACCACCGTGTTGCGTTACCTCATATTGAAGCGGTGTCAACATTTCCTTTAGCTCCACATCACTTTTAACCCGATACTCACGAACCTTACGCGCATAATCCAACTTACCTGCCGATATATGACAATAACCATTCGGATTCTTATCTAGATAATCCTGGTGATAGTCTTCGGCTCTATAATAATTCTTAAGTGGTTCCACCTCAATAGCAATCTTTTTATCAAACTTCTCTTGAAGTTTACGCAACGAAGCCACGATTACATCACGATCTGGTGCCTCAACATAATAAATACCCGTACGATACTGAGGACCCACATCGCCCCCCTGTTTATTAATTGAAACCGGGTCGATAGACTCATAAAAGACATCCAATAAAAATCCCAAACTTATAATACTAGGATCATACATAATATCAACGGCTTCAACATAGCCCGTTCTCCCTGTACATACTAACTCATACGTAGGGTTCTCTACTAAGCCATTGGCATAACCAACAGATGTAGAAACAACCCCATGAATCTGTTTAAGATAATCCTGCGTGCCCCAAAAACATCCACCTGCTAATACGATTCTACGCATCCCTATCACTTCACTTTCTAACTTAATTATACACCCAACAACACTACTTTACGCTCCAATTGACTGTAACCCTTCAAACTTATAATCCTATTTCCTGGGAAATAGGATTATAAAAGTAAAATGTGCCAAAGTCATAGACTTTGACACATAATGCATCAACATTCATTATATACACCCACAGCTCACTAAACCCAACTACTCATCAAACAACTTAAAACTAACAATTTCTCTTTTTTCATCACATTCAAAAGAATAGAGTTCCCCTTTATCGTAGACTAGTTTTTCTTTAGAAGAACAAGCATAAACGTAATTGGTTTGGAATCCTCTAAATGTATATGCAAAGTAGTCTGCACCATCAACAATTGAGGGCACGATGGTTTCTGCTACCACACCACCACTACCAAAGAGATGATCCTTGCCATCCACACATTCTTTCGTAAATCGTTCCAACAAATTATGGTTCTCATTGGTAAGTTGTTCAACCTCGTCACTATACTCCTTAAGACTTTGCTTCAACCCACTAATAGTTTCTTCATATTTTTGGTCACTATTATTAGTTGAACACCCCGAAATAAACAACAATATTAAAACAAGCACTAACCCCTTTTTAAGTTCATATCTCATATTTTTCCCCTTTCTATGAGCGGTTGTCATTTAAATATCTAATGAATTGTGATACCTTCTTAAACGTATTATATCACACTCACTTTAATACTAATAATCATATTATTAATAAATTAATAGAAATAAGCTTATGAAATTGACCTATATTATTCCCATCCCTCAATAACGGGATGCTTTATCCTTGAGTTTAATACTCGATATTCTCATATTACCATTTCAATATTTTATGAAAACACTAATAATCCTATGGTATAATATCTAAAAGGAGCAAGCTTATGTCAAATTCATATTTCGATGGAAAACTAAGCCAATACGTTGGTTACACCATTGTAGGAACACTTTTAACTATATTTACCTTTGGAATCTTTATACCTTGGTATGTCACCATGATTGAATCATGGAAAGCAAAACATACAGTTATTGATGGGCATCGATTGCGATTTGATGGCTCAGCCAGTTCCCTTATTGGTCAATGGCTTAAATGGTTACTCCTAATCATTTTTTCCTTTGGTATCTATAGTTTCTGGGTAAACATTAAAATGAAGCAATGGATTACCAAACATACGCACTTTGATTACTAATAAAAAAACTCGCTAAATAAGCGAGTGATATTAACAATTGGTCGGAGTAACAGGATTTGAACCTGCGGCCTCTTGCACCCCATGCAAGCGCGCTACCAAGCTGCGCCATACTCCGTTCATATTGTATTTTAGCAAATATATTCCATATCTACAATTAAATAATGTTAAATTGTAGTAAATAGAGTGCATTCGATTGTTATTTTGTGTTGCATGAGGTATACTAACCTAGCAAACTAAAGTAGTCATCCTATTGGATTTCTCCAAGTGGGGTGACTTTTTATGTTTATAAAGGAGTATATATGAACGATTCAATTTTTAAAGATGGTATTCAATTTAGTGAACTAAATATATCAGACGAACTTATGCGCGGAATTAATGACCTTGGATATCAATCCACTACCAGTATTCAAACGCAAGCTATTCCCCTTCTCTTAGAAGGAAAGGACTTAATTGGTAGATCCAATACAGGAACTGGTAAAACGGCAGCCTTTGGGATTCCTGCCATTGAAACCATGGACCCAGAACTTAACAGACCTCAAGTCTTAGTACTGGCGCCAACACGAGAATTAGCAGTACAAATCGCCATTGAAATGGAGAAATACGCTAAATACATAAGCGGCATTAAGATTGCCACCCTATATGGAGGGGTTGCGATGGACCGCCAAATACGACAACTAAAACAAGCCAATATTATTGTTGGGACACCCGGTCGTATTCAAGACCACATGAGACGTCGTACCTTACGCTTAGACCTCATTAAATACTTAGTATTGGATGAAGCCGATGAAATGCTAAGCATGGGATTTGTGGAAGATATCAATAATATTCTTTCTAAAACACCCAGCACACGACAAACGGCATTATTCTCAGCAACGATGCCCCCTTCAATTTTGAAGATATCCAACGAGTATCTTAAGAACCCTGTGACTGTGGATGTTATGAACTCCGTAGGAAAGCAAGCTTCCATTGAACAATTATATTATATTGTTCCTGGAAGAAATAAAAAAGACGCCCTTACTTTATTACTAAGAAAGAATAACTTAAAGCGTACTATTATCTTTAGCAATACCAAATCAATGGTAGACGACTTAGCGGTTAACTTACGCGAGCAAAACTTCAAAGCCGCTGGCTTACACGGAGACTTACCGCAACAAGTTCGATCTCAAGTCTTAAATGAATTTAGAAGTGGAAACACCAATATCCTAATCGCTACCGATGTTGCGGCACGAGGCATTGATATTGATGATGTGGACTGCGTAATCAACTTTGATTTACCACAAAGCCACGAATACTACGTACATAGAATTGGACGAACTGGACGGGCCGGTAAAACAGGTCTATCCCTAACCTTAGTTAGTGGACGCCAACAAATCTTTAAACTAAAAGATCTAATGCGCACCACCAAAAACAATATTATCGAGTCCAATCTACCCGATGTTAATGATATTGTAGGATCTGTAATTGACCACAAATTTGACGAACTGGTTTCCGATACTACCTTTGAATCAAATACATATGCAGAAAGCTTGATCGATGCCTTACGTTCCACTATGTCCTATGAAGAGATGGCTTATCGCTTAGCAGCTAATATCCTCAATGCAGAAATGAAGACCATGGATGTGAGTGCCCTAGAATCTGTAAGCCGCCAAAATCAAAAAGGCTTACCAAGCCGCCACAACAATAAAAACATGATGCGCTTAAGTCTACAAATCGGAAGACGCCATAAACTTAAACCCAGTCATATTGTAGGAGCTATCACCGATCAATTCGATGTAGAAAAAGCAAGCATCGGTAAAATCGTTATTAAAGATAACTTCACCCATGTTGATCTAAGCCAAGACTTAGCGCTAGAAGTATTGGATGCAAAGAAGAATGTTAAGATTAATGGCAATCGAGTTGAGTTTGAAGCCGTTAGCGCAAAACCATCTAAACCTACTAAAGGTAAAAAACGCGATGCTAAGAGTTCAAAAAGAACCCATCGAAACAATAAAGGCAAAAGTAATTAAACTTTCGCCTTTTTTTTATACACCAATATCGCGTCGATAAGTTTTACCCTCAAACGCAATACCCTCAATACGCTTCACAACCTTCTCATTAAGAGCCTTGAAATCATCACCCAACTCAACTACCGTAAGAACACGACCCCCATTAGTTTTAAGACACCCATCATAATGCGTCCCGTTATGATAAATCAAACCATTATCGTTTATGTCAATATCAAATCCAACCTCATAGCTATCAGGATAGCCCTTAGACGTTAAGACAATAGCTAGTGCTTTTTCATTACTCCACACTAACTTTGGATCCTTATCATCCAATACATCCAAAAAGACTTTAACTAAGTCGTTCTTCAACCTTGGCATAAGTACTTCAGTCTCAGGATCTCCAAATCTAACATTGAATTCAAGCACATACGGTATATCCCCTACTACCATATAACCAATAAACAAAATGCCATAAAAGTTAAGGTCCTCAGCGACTAAACCTTTCTCTATGAGACGATAACTATCTTCAAAGATAAATGGATCTACTATAGGAGATGGCGATAAACACCCCACACCCCCCGTATTCTCCCCCGTATCATTTTCACCAATACGCTTATAGTCCTGACTTGTATCCAGTGGATATAACTTATTCTTAGCCACAAAACACAACTGCGATACTTCATAACCATCTAAGAATGTTTCGATAACTACGGAAGTATCTTCACGATGGGCTAAGGACCCAGAAAATAAATCCCTTAAGGCTTCTAAAGCCTGCTGTTCATTTTCAACGATGACAACACCCTTACCTGCCGCTAACCCATCATCCTTTATGACCAAAGGATAATCAAAACTACTAAGATGAGCTACCGCTTCATCATAAGAGGTCGCACTTTTATAGCGCGCCGTTTTAATATTATGTTGCTTCATAAAATCCTTAGAGAACTGCTTACTACCCTCAAGTTGCGCTGCATGAGCATTAGGCCCAAATATTCTCAAACCCTCTTTCTCAAAAGCATCCACAATTCCAGCCACTAAAGGAACTTCCGGACCAACAATCGTTAACGCAATGTCTTCGCGCTTAACAACATCAATCATTCCCTTAAAATCCAAGATATCCAAATCGATATTAGTCGCAAACTCTGCAGTTCCACCATTACCAGGAATACAGAAAATGCCAGAACATAGTTTTGACTGGTTCAGTTTCCATGCCAGAGCATGTTCACGACCCCCACTTCCAATTACTGCGATCTTCATCCTTTTTCCTCCTAGTGTTTAAAGTGACGCACACCACTCATTACTAACGCAATATTATAGGTATCGCATAATTCAATAACCTTCGAATCATGGATAGAACCTCCGGGTTGAATAATTGCCCTAATACCAGCTGCGGCACACGCTTCTACACTATCCTCAAAAAAGAACGCATCCGAAGCCATTACACTACCATCGACGGGTTTAACACTTCGAGCAATCGCCTTTTCAACCGACCAAATTCTTCGCACTTCCCCATGGCCCAAGGCCAAAGTTTCTTCATCCTTAGCCAATACGATCGCATTAGAGTCAACATTCTTAACACACTTCCACGCAAACTCTAAATCAGCCATTTCCTTCTCCGTAGGTTTACGCTTACTTACCACCTTCAAATTAAGCGGCCCCTTCCCATCCACCTCTTGAAGTAACTTACCATTAAGCACATCCTTACCTGTTGTACTTCGTGATTCACTAAATTCCTTCATACAAATTAAACGAATATTTTTCTTAGCTTGTAGAATCTCTAAAGCCGCTTCACTAAAAGAGGGAGCGATAACAATCTCCAAAAAGATTGCGTTCAATAACTTCGCAAGTTCCAAATCAACCCCTTCATTTAAAGCCACGATACCACCAAAGATTGATACTGGATCACTCTCAAATGCTTTAGTATACGCTTCAAGAATGGTATCACCACAAGCAATAGCACAAGCATTCGCATGCTTAACGGCCACAGCAGTAGGTCTATTAAAGTCTTGCAAAGTCCTTAAAGCCCCGGTCATATCATTTATATTATTATACGATAAGGCCTTGCCATGAATTTGCGTAAACTCAAGATTATCAAACACATCCAAACGCTCATAATAGGAAGCACTTTGGTGCGGATTCTCCCCATACCGCAATGCTTGTTTCTTTGTATAAGTTTGCGTTAATAACTCAGGAAACTCAATAGCCAAACTATGATTAAAATACTCAGCAATAAGAGCATCATATTGCGCCGTTGTCCCAAATGCCTTAGCGGCCATTTGTTTCCTAAACTCAAGATCATCCATATTTTCAAGGACGCTATCATAATCATTGGGGTCAACGACCACACAAACCGATTCAAAATTCTTAGCCGCGCCACGAATCATCGACGGACCCCCAATATCAATATTCTCAATCATAACAGCTTCCGTTTCATGACTACGCAATACCTTCTCAAACGGATAAAGATTACATACTACCACATCAATACTAGGAATCCCATATTCACTTAAAGTACTCACATGATCACTATCATTACGCTTATACAAAATACCCCCGTGAATCATTGGATGCAACGTCTTAACACGCCCCCCCATCATTTCAGGAAACTTCGTTATTTCAGCTACTTCCATGACAACACAACCCTTATCCACTAAGAACTTATATGTATTACCACTGGCCAATAACATATACCCTTTAGCTTGCAGACCTTTACCTAACTTTTCAATACCCTTTTTATCAAACACAGAAATCAAGGCATACTTCATCTTATTTATCCTCCACTATTATAACGCTATCACTCACAACCCTTAACTTATCTTCACAATAAAGACGCACCGACGCAACCAGGATACGATGTTCCTCTTGCAATACACGCTTCGCCAATATATCTACTGTATCCTGTGCCTTAACATCCACAATCGCTTGCATAATTATAGGACCCCCATCGGCCTCTTCACTCACAAAATGCGTTGTAGCCCCACTATACTTAACCCCACGATCTAAGGCCGCTTGATGCACCTTAGCCCCATAAAATCCAGGTCCTGAGAAACTTGGAATCAGTGAAGGATGAATATTAATAATCTTATGCTTCATTCTATTCACGAAATCTGCGGGGATTATCTTCAAATAACCAGCCAGAATAATACCATCAGGTTTATAATCTAAAATTACATCATAATTATGAGTATCAAGAATATGAGCCTCAATACCCGCTTGTTTAGCACGCGTTAATCCAAAAGCCTTTGGATTATTAGAAAAGACAGCTACTATTTCAGCATCAATACTCTTGGTGGCACAGGCCTCTATTAACGCCTGCAAATTCGAACCACCCCCTGAAACTAAAACAACTAAGCGCTTCATAACGTAATACCAATTTCCCCTTCAACAATTTGACCAATCACATAGGCATCCTTAAGATGATTCAAGGTCACATCAACATCTGCAGCATCAACCACTACCACAAAGCCAACCCCCATATTAAAGGTTCCAAACATTTCAGTCTCATCTAATTGCGCCAAAGTCTGCAAAGTTTTCATAATACTAGGTACTTGTATCGCCCTTTTATCCACTAAAGCATGACACCCATTTGGTAAGATACGAGGTAGATTTTCAATTAGTCCCCCGCCTGTTATATGGGCTAGTCCATGAGGCCTAACCTCCTTAAGAAGCCCTAATATATCCTTAACATAAATACGCGTGGGCGTAAGAAGGTCCTCTTTATGTTCATGCAATAAAGTATCGGTATTTAAAATATGGCGCACTAATGAAAACCCATTGGAATGCAAACCGGAGGAAGGAATACCAATAATAATATCGCCCTCTTTAATAGCCGACCCATCAATAATATCCTTTTTATCAACCAAACCAACCGCAAACCCCGCCATGTCAAAATCACCATCATCATATACCCCTGGCATTTCAGCAGTCTCACCACCAATCAAAGAAGCCTCAGATTGAAGACAACCCTGTACTACACCCGCTACTAAATCAGTAGATACCTTGGTATTTAAATGACCCATAGCTAGATAATCAAGAAAAAATAGTGGTTTAGCTCCGTGGCATAAAATATCATTTACACACATCGCTACACAATCTATCCCCACCGTATCATACGTATCAAAATATGTAGCCAACTTAACTTTAGTCCCAATCCCATCAGTACCACTCACTAAGACAGGGTTTTCATATTCCGTGGGCAAAGCATACATACCCGCAAAGCCCCCAATCATATTCATTACATGATTATCATGCGTTTGCTTCAAATTATCTTTTATAGCACTCACATGCTCATACCCTTTTTCCTTATCAACACCGGCATCTTTATATGTCATTTAAATCTCCTTTTAAGGGACTTTTCCCATCAAAATACTGCGTATAAAACTGAGCACCACCACAAGCTTTCTTCAAACCCGCTAAGCTAAGAAAATAGAGGCTATCACACCCTATTTCATCCCTGACTTCTTCAATAGTTTTTCCATAACACATTAAACTCTCACGATTGGGAATATCAATACTGATATTCTCTTCATATAAAACCGGAGGCGCTGCCACCCTAACATGAACTTTACGGGCTCCCTTTTCCCTTAGAATCTTAATGATACGCGTAATCGTCGTACCCCGCACAATCGAGTCTTCCACCAAGATAACATCTCTATCTTTCACAACCGATGAAATCGCATTTAACTTAATCACGACCGATTGTTTACGGATGAGGGAATCAGGATCAATAAAAGTTCTACCAATATAGCGATTCTTAACTAAACCCTTCTCATATTGAATGTTCGAGGCATTTGCATATCCCAAGGACGCCAATAACCCCGAGTCAGGCGCACCAATCACTATATCTGCCTGAGTAGGACACTCCTTATAAAGCAACTCCCCCATTTTCTTACGAGCTTCATAGATGGAAATACCATTCATTACACTATCAGGACGCGCTATATAGATATACTCAAATAAACACGGATACAATCTAGCTTTATCATAGGTATGACTTTGCATCCCATTTTTATCAATAACAACTACCTCACCCGGTTGTATATCCCGAATATCACGAGCACCCAAGGCTTCAAGCGCACAGGTTTCAGACGCTATGATCCATATATTTTCATTACGACCCATAACTAAAGGTTTAATACCTAAGGGATCTCTAACCGCAATCATTTTATGCTCATTAATTGAAATTAGCGCATAGGCCCCTTGATTCTCACCCATGACATGCTCATAGGATTTATTATGTTGTAAAAGTTCATCTAGGACATGCATGCCTTGAAACGGATCGCCATCAATGGCCCAAAACCCCTGTTGAGCACGATAGGGCATCAGCGGTTCCATTTTCTTACTTTGAGTAAAAGCATACTTAACCGAAGCCACACCATAGTGACCCACTCGACTGGATAAAGTAGCATCGCTTAATAACCCATTACCATATTGGACATCCTCACCGATGGCCAAACCAAACCCCTGTTGACCACGATGTTGCAAAGACATCGTCCCTTGATAAAGATAAGGCTGAATACTAATGGATTCATCTTGAGAATAAACGGCAATCATTCCACTCATTTATTCCACACTACCTTATCATTCATAGCTATAACACCCTGAGTCATCTGCACCTTAAAGTCCCTTAGCTTTTCACTGAGTGCTTCACTGCCAAGAGCTAAAATTTGAAGGGCCAAATAGGCTGCATTCTCACTACCATCAATAGCAACCGTCGCTACAGGCACGCCTTTAGGCATTTGAACGGTTGATAATAAAGCATCCAACCCATCCAATGTACTGGATTTAACCGGAACCCCAATCACTGGCTTGATACTCGCCCCCGCAATAACCCCTGCCAAATGCGCCGCTTTACCCGCAAAAGCAATAAATACATCATAGCTAGGATCCGCTACTTCCTTTAAAACCAGATCAAGAGAACGATGGGCAGACATCACCTTAACCGTACAATCAACACCAAAATCCCTCAAAATATCATAAGCAGGCTTAACGACCTTTTCATCGCTTATACTTCCCATTACCATCAGAACTTTCATATTGCTTCCTCCATCTTATAGTTGCGTAGATTCGCAAAGAACAAGGAATCTACTTGATCAATACTACCCAAAATTCCTATTACATTATCACTAGCAATACCCACTGTATTATCACTATCCAAAGGCGCTTGGTGTTGCTTCAACACACTAATACACCCCTTATAGGAAGTAATCGCATACGGTAGAGTCATTGGAATCGTTAAACTATGGCCCTTATAGCCCATTAAACCAGGGAATCCATCATTTACTATTGTTACTTTAGAACTATAGTAATGCTTACCAATCGGTTTAATACAAACCTCACCTAATAATCCCAACTTCACAAGACCCAAGGCGCCATTGCCAATCCCAACAATTTCACCTTTATAATTGTGAAGCACAGAATCTAAGATAGGATGAGAGAATATCAACTGCCATTCAATACCCCCATCATTTACCCCATTATCCCTAACATTACCATGGGGCAATACCACAACATCACTCTTACAGATCGCATCCTTTAGAGCATATAGTGATGTTTCATAATCCATTAAACAAACAACAGACTCAACCACATCAAATCCCGATTCCTTTAAACGATGCAACACATCAAAGTCGCCATTTACACCTTGAACCATCACCACAAGAGCGGTAGGCTTTTTACTTCTCTTCACAAAATGCGATGAAGATGGATCCACCACAACTTCTTTATCCTCTAATTTAATCGTAGGATATACCGACTCCAAGAGATTCTCATGACTTTCCTGAAGTGTCTTTTTATCAAAACTCCACGGTCCCACTTTAATAGATGGAGACACTTTAGTACGCGCAATAACCTCACCCATTTCAAAGTCCTCATCCACTTCCAATAATAGTCCCCCGATGTTTACGTTTAATAAAGCATCATCTTTCACAATATCAAGCCCAAGCACACTCCCCAAAGCCATTTCAAACAAACTATTGAAAACACTGGAAGTGATCGTCGAAGCCGCATAGATTTTATGATTCAAATTCGCTTCATAGACCTGAGAATATATGTCCATTAGACCCTCCAAATCCAATAATCCATCCACTTCATGAGGCTTAATCCAAACAATCTTATGACCCGATTCTTTTAAATTACGTGTTATCACATGACTCTTATCACCATGCTGAAGCGCAAAAGTTATTAGAGTAGCTGGAACATGCAACGATTCAAACGAACCACTCATACTATCCTTACCCCCAAGCGCTGGAATATCCCATGCTTTCATTACACTAAACGCTCCCAGTAAAGCCGCATAGGGTTTTCCCCATTGTTCTTTGGTTGTTAGGCGTTCAAAATACTCCTGCATACTTAAACGAATTTGCTTGGGACTACCGCCCATCGCCACAATTCTACTCACCGCTTCCACCACGGACATATACCCTAATTTAAAGGGGTCTTCACTGAATACCAAAGGATATCCCGCACTCATAAACGAAACAGCCGTAGTATCTGAAACAGGTAACACACTAACCATACCTTCTTGTAAAATATCATTTCCTTCATGAAGGTTTCCATATAATACCGTACTATTAAACTTCTCACGCATTCCTTTTTGTGAAGCATTTTCAAGCACCGCTACAGACTTCTCTAAGTTTTCTTTTGTAATAGCAACGGTATCAAGCTTCGCACGCATCGAGGCAATCACGACATCCGCCTTCTTAGTTGCACCATTTGAATCCAAGAAATAGCGATCCAAACTAACAATCTCTTTGCCCTTAAAGACCATCTTCATAACTTTTTCTTCAGTTACATGCGCAATGACACGGGCTTCAAGATCCTGAGCCTTACACAAATCCACAAAGACATCAACATCATGCTTATCCAATACCACCGCCATACGCTCTTGAGACTCACTTAACGCTATCTCACCGCCATGCATTGGATATTTAGTGGCTACCTGATCTAAATCAATAATCAAGCCATCGGCCAACTCACCCACTGCTACGGATACACCACCGGCCCCAAAGTCATTACAACGCTTAATTCTACGCAATACTTCAGGATCTCTAAACAAACGAACAATCTTATGTTCCATGATGGGATCACCCTTTTGAACTTCAGCCCCTGCTTTAAGCAATGATGATTTAGTTTGCGTCTTAGAAGATCCCACAGCAGCACCCAAGCCATCGCGACCCGTTCTACCTCCGATTAGTAAAACAACATCACCCGCAATTGGTTCGCTTTTTTGAATATACTCTTGTTTAACGGCGGCCACCAAAGCTCCCAGTTCCATTCGCTTGGCTTCAAAGCCATCGTGGTAATACTCTTTAGCATAGCCCGATTTAATCCCAATTTGATTGGAATAATCAGAGTAACCATCGCTGGCTTCCTGACAAATACGACGCGCCATTAACTTACCACTTCGAGTCGCTTCTAAAGAAGTTAACGGACTCTTAGTACCACTTAAGCGCATCCCTTGATATACCATACCCCGTCCAGATAATGGATCACGCACACATCCACCAAAGCAAGTTGAAGCCCCACCATAAGGCTCAATCTCAGTAGGATGGTTATGCGTTTCATTTTTAAACAATAACTGCCATCCTTCTTTTTTACCCTTAACCTCAATATCAATATTTAAACTAATCGCATTAACTTCCGCCGATTTATCCCAATCGTTTAATAACCCCTTCATACTAATCTCTTTAGCATTAATCGTTGCCAAGTCCATTAAGGTAATCGGCTTAGCCTTATCTGTATAAACCTTTGCGCGGCTTTCTAAATAAGACTCATACGCCCCTTGAACGCGCGGATCTTCAATGACCAATGAATCTAAATGCGTAAGAAAGGTAGTGTGACGACAGTGATCTGACCAATAGGTATCAATTATCTTTAACTCTGTCATACTTGGATTTCTATTTATTGATTTAAAGTAATCTTGCGTTACATATAAATCATCCATATCCATGGCCATTTGGTCCTTAAACGCCTCTAACTCCTTTGAGTCCATGTCAATAAATCCAACGATTGGATTCATTTCATCCGCCGTGTCCTCAATCATATACTTAGCATCAAACATAACATACTCATACGCATTGACGAAATACGTTCTAAACTTATCAACATCACTTTGATCCGCCTTGGGGAAACTAAAAAGCAGCGAATGGGAAACTTCAGTATCAATATTACTAAAATTATTTACCAGTTTTCTAGTACGCTCAAGCGTATCATCAAACTGACCATCTACTGCTTTAATATGAAAATAGGGCACATCATCCTTAGGGATATTAAAACGCATCGTACTCAAATCAGACGCCAATACCCCACACACTACTTCGAAGTCATCATCAGAGACCTCACCAAAATCAAATACATGCGAAACAATAACTTCATTAATAGACGCCAAAGACCAAATGTCCTGACTTTCTTTTAACCAATGCTTAGCTTCTAAATTATACTGCGGCAAACGCGTCGTGATAATTCGTCTCATTACATTACCTCCATTAGTTTGGGTAATTCCATAGAATCTACCATGTCACTACCTTTATATACGCGCATATTCCCACTTGATACTTCATCAACCAACATGATATTACCTAAAGTATCACGACCAAACTCAAGCTTAAGATCAATTAGATCCAAACCCTTTTGTAGGCACTCATTATATATTAAATGCGATATCTTCTTAGTGAGCGATTCAATATACTCAACCTCATCCATAGTCATTAAATCAAGCACTACAATCGCTTCCTTAGTGATAAGAGGATCCTTACGTGCATCATCCTTTAAGGTAAACTCTATATAGCCCCCTAAGTCTTGCATCTCATTAGCAACAGATGCATAGCGTCTCATGAAACTACCCGTCGCCTTATAACGACAAATAACTTCCAACCCCACACCAAAGGCCTTAGCCTTCTTTACCACCATTGATGTCTCATCCGCTGATACATAGTGGGTAGCAATACCCAACGCTTCAATTTTTTCAAAGAAGTACTTTGACATCACTAAATTAGCATACCCTTGTCCTTCAATGGAGAGCCCAACCTGATTTTCCCCTGGATCAAACTTACCGTCTTTGCCCGTCACATCATCTTTGAATACCAGCTTCACTTCAGTAGCACTCAGTTCATACACATCCTTGGTTTTTCCTTCGTACAATTTTCGCATTGTATCCTCCTAACAAACAACAAAAAGCCCAGAAAAGGTAGGTTAGACGAAACCTACCCCTCTGGGCTTTTATCCCTTAGGTGTCATTGCGAATGCAACTCGTACCGCTTGGTCCAGACAGGCAAACCCCGGAACCCTAGGTACACTTTCGCCCATAAATATACAGGCTTATCGTTTTCATGTTTACCATAACAAGACACCTCAATTTTGTCAAACAAAATTAAGAAAATTTATGAACTCGATTTTACTAAATTTTTCTCTTTTTTCACAAAAACCTTCGATACCGCTTTATAAATTAAAAATCCTACCAACGCCCCTAAAACATTATTAATAATATCAGTTATATCAGAACTTCTATATTGCGATAATAAAGGCTGCACTACTTCAATACTCAAACTAATTAAAAAACCCTTCCACACCACCGCCCCCACGCGCTTCTTATAGATAAGAGGATATAAGAAACCAAACGGTATTGTCATTAAGATATTAAGAAATATCTGCCTTCTAAAATCACCCCGTTCCAGAAAAAAGTCTACATAGGGTTCCATATTCATGCCCACATAGGGATGAGAAAAGATAAAAGGAAGATTCATAATAACCGGCATCAACGTCACTAAGATGACACCACAGAAATAAAAATACAGAATCGACTTCAGCCGTAACTGATCGTATTTCCACCTATCATAAAACACAAATTTATATATTAGCAACAAAGCTATCATGTCTGGAACTATTTTAATCATATATACTCCTTTAATAACTTTATCTATTATACTATATAATTCACATAACGAAAGTGGCAGTTTTGTGAAACTCTATATTACACTTGTCCAAGGTGTCTTTATTACCTATAATAGGCTAATAAAGGAGTGATTTCATGAAAACAATTAGACCAGATTACACCCATAGCATCGTCAATATCCCAAACTCAGTACTGAAATATTTTAAAGCTCCTTATTTTCATAATGGCATCAAAGAGCTGGATACTATTCTTAATCAATACAAGCCCAAGCATATCGTCCTAATAATATTTGATGGTATGGGCTATGATAACTTATCCGATCATTTACCCAAAGACAGTTTTCTTAGAACCCATACTATTTCTAAGATATCTTCCGTATATCCCCCTACTACTGTAGCGGCTACGACATCCCTTCAATCGGGATTAACGCCTTTAGAACACGGATGGTTGGGATGGGATATGTATTTTCCCAGTATCGATGACACCATCACTGTATTTCTAAATAAAGGTAAAATCACTTATAAAGATTCCATAGCGAAACAACTGCTTCCTTATACCAATATTTATCAACACCTCCCAAATACGACTCATGTAGCCGGTTATGGCGTATCACCCTTTGAAAAAGACCCCTATGATTTCAAAGATCCCGACCAAATGTACCGTATGATTCAAACCCTATGTGAAAAAGATGAAACTAACTATATATACGCCTACTACGATCACCCCGATGCCTTAATGCACTATACTGGAACTCAGAGTATCCCCGTCAAAAACGCCATCATAAATATCAATCAAAAGGTAGAAAAACTATGTAGCACTCTAAAAGATACGGTGGTGATTGTAAGTGCAGATCACGGTCATATTGATGTGAATAACCTATACCTAGAAGACTATCCAGAATTAGCCTCGATGTTAGTGCGCACCCCTTCACTGGAACCCCGGTTCGTTAATTTCTATGTGAAGCCAGAATATTTGGACATCTTCCCAAGCACCTTCAATAAATACCTAGGCAAGCAGTTTATGTTGCTGACTAAGGCCGAAGTTTTAGACCAAGCCTTATTAGGAATAGGCATAAAACACCCTACAGTCGATGACACCCTGGGCGATTATATGGCTATTGCTATTGACACTTACCTCCTACTAGAAAACAGACAACAATTCCCTTTTAAAGGCCATCATGCTGGCATGAGTAAAACTGAAATGAGCGTACCACTAATTGTGATTCCCTGTCCATAAGAAAAGCCAAGACCCTTAGATCTTGGCTTTTCACTACTCTTTACGCATACCCATAATCGATTCAAACTTCTCACAATAAACACGATCATAGGAACAATGCTTAGCATTATGATTGCCTACTTCCTTCTCAATACCAAAATACAGACCATCCAATATTACCAACTCATCATAGGTATCCCTTATTTCCATATAACTCGCCTCGACAATATCCAACTTAAACGTATCCGTTCGCAATTTCATATAGAAATCATTCTGATATTGACTAAAAATACCTGTATTATAACCAATGACAAACCCGTTAGTTTCACAACTTCTTTAATAGTCATTGTATCACCTCGTTTTTTATCCTATACAATCTAGTCGCTAGAAGGTCAAGACCTTTCGTAATTATTAATATTATTCATAACTTTAAATAGATACCCTA
>CAYWUU010000002.1:0-29562 GCA_964461405.1 uncultured Erysipelothrix sp. | reverse complement strand
ATGATACATGGCTCTAAAGTTACATAGAGAGTACATTCATTCAACATCCATGTTCCTAGTATTTCGTTTGCTTGTCTTATTACTTCAATCTCTGCATGAGATAGTGAACTATGCTTATGTTCACGCATATTATGTGCACGTGCAATTACCTTGCCATTATGAACCATTACAGCTCCCACTGGCACTTCTTGTAAACTATATGCTTTTTTAGCTTCTTCAATTGCTAATGCCATATATTCTTCGTGCATCATTATCACTCCTATAAAAAAAGCCACTACACACAATAGAGCTTAAGTATGGCTGCTGTATTCCTACCCTGACCAGATTATTAAGAATATTGTTGTAGTAGCAGTATTATTATATATAAAATTTAGTTATATTGCAATGTTTCACGTGAAACATTATAATTGACATGGAGGATGATTATGATAAAACTATTTGTATCCGATATGGATCACACCCTACTGGACAACAACTCACAACTTCCAGAAAATATGGAAGAAGTACTAAACACTATTGAAGCACACGGTTCACACTTTATAGCCGCAAGCGGTAGATCACTAGCAAACCTAACAGAGAAGTTTAAAGATTTATCCAACCGTATTTCTTTTATATCTGATAACGGCGCGACCTTAACATATAATGGTGAACTACTATATATGAATACTATTGATGAAGCCGTAGTTAAAGATACGATCATTAAACTAAGACCCGCACAAGAGAGCACGCTAATTTTAATTGGCCCACACGGAAGCTTCTACGAATCCCATACCGATGAGCACCGCGACCAAATGTTAGAATACTACGCGGATATAACTTTGGTTGATGATTTAACTCATTATACTAAAGATATTATTAAGATTACTACTTTAAGTTTGAATCATAATTTTGAAAACTTCGATACTTATATCAAAGATAAACTCCACAGTTCCGTATACGGGGTGGCATCGTGCGATATTTGGATAGATATTATGAATAAAGGCGTAAACAAGGCTAAAGCCCTGGAACACTTACTAGATATCATGGATATCCACAAAGATGAAGTGGTTACTTTCGGTGATTATTATAATGATTTAGAAATGATTAAGTACGTAAAATATGGACACGCCGTAGAGAATGCACCCGATGACTTAAAGAAGCATGCTTATAAAGTCATTGGTTCTAACGATAGTGGTGCTGTTGTTAAGACTATACTTGAATACATAAACAAAGGGATCGAAGACTAACTTCAATCCCTTTTCTCTTACTTAGGTTCGATACGCTCTTTAAATCCCATATAAGGCTGCAAAGCCTTAGGTATAAGCACACTACCATCTTCCTGAAGATTATTCTCCAAGAATGCAATTAACATTCTCGGGGGTGCCACCACAGTATTGTTCAATGTATGCGCAAAAACCCGTTGACCCTCTTTTGTATTCACACGAATCTTTAACCTACGCGCTTGAGCATCTGTTAAGTTTGAACAACTTCCTACTTCAAAATACTGTTGTTGACGCGGAGACCACGCCTCAATATCAACACCCTTATGTTTCAAGTCCGCCAAATCACCTGAGCACGACTCATAAACCCGAACTGGTAAATCTAACGACCTAAAATAGTCTACGGAATTCTTAACTAATTCATCAAACATCCGATGGCTATCTTCAGGAGCACATACGATGACCATCTCTTGTTTTTCAAACTGGTGAATGCGATAAACACCGCGTTCCTCAATACCATGAGCCCCCACTTCTTTTCTAAAGCAAGGAGAATAACTCGTTAAACGATGGGGTAACTCTTCTTCATCAAGAATTGTATCAATATATTTACCAATCATTGAGTGTTCACTAGTACCAATTAGATATAGGTCTTCACCTTCTATCTTATACATCATATTATTCATCTCTTCAAAGCTCATAACACCACTAACAACACTCTCGCGGATCATAAATGGAGGAATCACATAGTCATATCCTCTATCAATCATAAAATCACGTGCATAAGCTGTTACAGCAGAATGTAATCTAGCAATATCTTTTTGAAGATAATAGAAACCATGACCACTAGTCTTACGTGAACTGTCTAAGTCAATCCCACCAAATGATTCCATAATATCAATATGATATGGTACTTCAAAATCCTTCAAAGCAGGATCTCCAATGCGTTCAAGTTCAACATTTTCACTATCATCTTTACCTATAGGTACATCATCAGCAATAATATTAGGTATTTGCATCAACAATCCGTTAATTTCCACCAACAAAGGCTCTTCCATCGCTTCAGTAGCCTTTAACTCCTCTGCCATTGCCTGAACCTTAGCTTTAATCTCATTAGCCTCTTCAAACTTCTTCTGACCCATTAAAATACCAATCTCACGCGACAAAGCATTGCGTTCGCCTCTTAATGCATCTGCTTTAGTCTTGGTTTCACGGTATAAAGCATCTTTTTCAATGATTTCATCTACCATTTCGATCTTATGATCTTGAAACTTCTTCCTTAAGTTCTCTTTAATAACTTCTGGATTAGTTCTAAATAAATTAATATCTAACATATTAACCTCCTTATAAATATAAAAAAAACACCATCAAGGGACGAATAAATCGTGGTGCCACCCTAATTTATATGTTTCACGTGAAACATATCTCTATACAGATATCGGCTGCTACCGTAAAATCTCAAGGGTGGAAACACAAATACCAATCGTGCTTTACACCAAACAACACGTCTCTATAAATGGTTAATCTATGGTAGTCCCTCTCACAGATAATATACGTACATTATAAATCATCTACAACCAATGTCAACACAGTACCCTAAACAACTACCTATATCTTATCAATCGAACCTAAATATGTATTATCTCGTAATATAAATTATCATACACAACAATTATTTGATCTAATCACTAAAAAATATGTACTAATTATAATGATTCCCTGTAATTATATAATTGTAGATTTGACCATTAGTAACGTATCTATTGTCACAAAATACTCAGTATTAAATCGATCCACAACAAACACTTTGGACCCATCTTGAAAAGGCGACATATATTCATATTCAATAACTTTTTAGTCATATGATACTAATAGATACTACTTCTAGTAATTTCGCAAATGCATTAATAGAAAAACTGGCAAATATTGTAACATCAGAAAATACCACTACGATAGCTATTTTATCTTTTCAAATACACTCCTTGTATCAAGTAATATTTATAAATTTTGAATAGTCGAAAATAATTACTAATATAATTTTATTTTAAGAAAGATGCAATTAATGTATATTAGTTTTGTCTTAAGAAAATTTAATAGATTTTTTGAAAGTTACCTACACTACTTTAAAATAATATTGGGAAAATCCTTGCAAGAGTTGATAGATGATTAAGCAATGGTATTTAATTTTGCGAATGAGAGGGTTGTGTTTTTGTATAAAAGTTCAATAATATCCACTATATAGTGGATATTTTGTGCTTTTATGTTTATAGAAAATAATGCAATAAAAAAGACTATTTCAGCAATTTTACTAAAATAGTCCCATTTTTATATACTAATCTGCAAGTTCTTCAGTTTCATCTTGATCTGCAATTTCTTCTTCCTCTTCGAAATCAGTTTCTCTAAGAATTGCTACAGAAGTAACAGAGTTGTCATCTCTAACATTTATAAGTTTCACACCCATGGCACTTCTACCATAGATTCCAATATCATCGACATTGATTCTAATGACCGTTCCATCGGTTGTGATTATGAGTGCTTCTTCTTTTTCTGTTACAGCTCTTAAGGTAATCAGTTCTCCATTCTTCTCAGTAATGTTTACAGTGATAACCCCTTTAGCTCCACGTTTAGTAAATCTATAGTCTTCTAGCTTAGTTCGTTTACCGTAACCTTTTTCAGTGATGGCTAGTATTAGTCCCCCTTCACCGTCTGTGGCAACACCAACTACTTCTGAACCATCCACATTAAAGCCTCGAACTCCAGCAGCATTACGACCCATGACTCTAACATCATCTTCATGGAAGCGAATGGCCTTTCCGTTTTTACCACCAATAATAATTTCATTATTACCTGTAGTAGTTTTAACTGAAATAAGTTCATCGCCTTCTTTTAATGTGATGGCGATTTTACCTGTTTGTCTAATAGAATCAAATTCTTCAAGTGGAACACGTTTCACAATCCCTTGTTTAGTGACAAAGAATGCATATTTACTTTCCTCATCATTTTGTTTTATTGGAATAATGGTTTGAATTACTTCGTCTGCGGCAAGGTTTAGTAAATTGACAATTGGAATACCTCTTGCAACTCTAGATGATGCGGGTACATTAAACCCTCTAATTCTAAACACTCGTCCTGTATTTGTGAAACACATTAAGTAGTCGTGTGTGGACATCGCAATAAATTGATTAACGATATCCTCATCATAAGTTGAAATACCTCTAACGCCTCGACCGCCTCTGTTTTGAAGGTTGAAGTTCTCAATAGACATACGTTTAATATAACCGTTATTAGTCATCGCAACAACAATATTTTCAACAGGGATAAGATCTTCATCTAACATATCAATGTCGGCTTCAATAATCTCAGATCGACGGTCATCTCCGTATTTTTCTTTGATTTCGGTTAACTCAGTCACAATAATATCCAAAACGCGGTCGTGATCGCTTAGAATATCTCTTAAATCAGCAATCACTGTTTGAAGTTCATTGAATTCAGTTTCTAGGCGTTCTCTTTCAAGTCCTGATAAACGACGTAAGGCCATGTCTAAGATTGCTTTACATTGAATTTCAGTTAAGCCATAATTTTGAATAAACTTTTGGGTAATTTCTGCATCGTCTCGTGAAGTACGAATGGTTTTAATAATTTCATCGATATTATCTAAAGCAATTAGGAGTCCACTTAATATATGAGCCCTTGCTTCAGCGCGATCTAAATCAAATTGAGTTCGACGATTAATAACCGTTACTTGGTGATCTAAGTAATGGTCCAGTATTTCTATTAAACCCATTAAACGCGGTTCTTGGTTTACCAGTGCCAACATATTTACACCAAATGTTGATTGCATCGCAGTCATTCTATATAACTGGTTTAAAATAACATCGGGTTGAACATCGCGTCTTAGCTCGATCACAATCTTTATACCTTCACGGTTTGATTCATCGCGTAAATCGACAATGCCTTCGATTTCCTTTTCTCTAACTAATATAGCTATACTTTCAACCAATCGTGCTTTATTAACTTGATATGGTATTTCTCGAACAATTAATTCAAATTTACCGGCACCTTTATCAACAGTATCGACTTTGGCTCGCATTACTATTGAACCTCTACCAGTTTCGAAGGCTTGTTTAATGCCTGATCTACCTAAGATATAACCTCCAGTGGGAAAATCAGGTCCAAATATAGTATGTTCCATGAGTTCCATGACGGTTACATCTGGATTAGCAATATACATAATTAAAGAATCAATAACTTCATTTAAATTATGCGGTGGAATATTGGTAGCCATCCCAACAGCAATACCCGATGCTCCATTGACTAACATATTAGGATAACGTGCTGGTAGAACTGTTGGTTCCTCTTCTTCTTCTGAGTAGTTTAGCATAAAATCTACAGTGTTTTTCTTAATATCACGTAATAATTCCATTGAAATTTTTGACATACGGGCTTCTGTATAACGCATAGCCGCGGCGCCATCACCATCAATCGATCCAAAGTTACCGTGGCCATCTACTAACATATAGCGTGTTGAAAAATCCTGCGCCAAACGTACCATTGCATCGTAAACAGATAAGTCACCATGGGGGTGATACTTACCTAATACGTCCCCAACAATACGGGCTGATTTTTTATAGGCTTTGTCTGCTGTAATCCCTAAATCACTCATTGAGTATAAAATCCGTCTGTGGACTGGTTTTAAGCCATCTCTTACATCAGGAAGGGCCCGTGAAACAATTACGGACATTGAATAGGAAATGAAGGATTTCTTCATTTCCTCAGCAATATTAATAGTTTTTATAGTACCATGATTTATAGTGTCCATATTTCTCTCCTAGTAATCCAAATCTGTCGCAAATTGTGCATTTTCTAAGATAAACTCACGACGTGGGGCTACTTCATCACCCATTAGTGTTTCAAAGATTTCATCTGCCAACATGGCATCTTCAATCTCTACTCTAATTAATATCCTTTTATCAGGATCCATTGTCGTTTCCCAAAGTTGTTCGGGATTCATTTCCCCAAGACCCTTATATCTTTGAATATTGGGTTTATCACCATAATTTGGTCTAATTTCTTCTAATTCTTCATCACTATATAGATATTCAAATTTTTGACCTCTTGATATCTTATATAGAGGCGGTTGCGCTATGAAAATATGACCGTTTTCAATTAATGGACGCAAATAGCGGTAGAAGAATGTTAGTAATAGGGTTCTAATATGAGCCCCATCGACGTCGGCATCCGTCATAATAACAATCTTATGGTATCTTAGTTTGTCTAAGTCCATCTCTTCGCCAATTCCCGTTCCAAAAGCAGTTAACATCATTCTTATTTCGTTATTATCAAAGATACGATCTAAACGGGCTTTTTCTACGTTTAGAATTTTACCTCTAAGTGGTAGGATAGCTTGAATTCTTGAATCTCGACCTTGCTTGGCACTACCGCCCGCAGAGTCCCCTTCCACTATGAATATTTCAGATTCAGCTGCATTTTTACTTGAACAATCACTAAGTTTACCTGGTAGAGAAGAAATCTCTAAGGCTCCCTTTCTTCGAGTTAATTCCCGGGCTTTTCGTGCGGCAACACGCGCTTTAGAAGCCAATTCAGCCTTTTCTACGATTATTTTAGCATCATCTGGGTTCTCCATTAAGAAACGTTCAAATACGTCCCCAAACACACTAGAAGTGATTCTACGTACTTCTGAATTACCCAATTTAGTTTTTGTTTGTCCTTCATACTGAGGATCAGGGTGTTTAACAGAGATAATGGCGGTAAGACCTTCTCTAACATCATCCCCTTGAAAGTTTTCATCATCCTTTTTAAGGAAATTATTCTCACGAGCATAACTATTAATCACACGCGTTAGAGCCAATCTAAATCCATCCTCATGAGTTCCACCCTCTTGAGTATTAATATTATTACAGAAAGAGTAAATACCTGGCATATATCCATCATTATATTGCATAGAGACTTCAACAATTATACCTTCTTCTTCCCCTTCTCCATAAACAATTTCTTTTTGAATAGGATTCTTATTTTTATTTAAAAACTTAATATATTCCTTGATACCACCCTCAAATTCAAACTCAAGCCGTTCATAGTCATCGCGCTCATCTTCAAAAACAATACGAAGACCCCTATTTAAGAATGCGAGTTGACGCAAACGATCGCGCAATATATCATGAGAATAATTGACACCCTCTTCAAATATCAACTTATCCGCTAAAAAACTAACTGTAGTACCGGTTCTATCTGAAGTACCAACTTCAATCAAAGGTTGGGCAATGTTTCCACCTTCTTCAAAACGAAGATAATACTCTTTACCATCACGATAAACATTAACTTCCATATACTCAGATAAAGCATTAACTACAGAGCCCCCAACACCATGAAGACCCCCTGACATCTTATAAGCACCACCGCCAAATTTACCACCAGCATGTAATACAGTATAAATAGTTTCTGCGGTAGATCGACCTGTTTTCTCATGAATTCCAACTGGAATACCACGACCATCATCAATAACCGTCACAACATTATCTTTATTTACTTTTACAATTACTTCACTCGCAAACCCAGCCAATGCCTCATCAATAGCATTGTCTACGATTTCCCATACTAAATGATGCAATCCCCTTGTCGATGTTGATCCAATATACATCCCAGGACGCTTTCTAACAGCTTCTAACCCCTCTAATACCTGAATATCATCAGACGTATAGGAATGAGTTACTTTCTCATTGTTATTCATACAACACCCTCCTCTTTACTAATGACCCCTGCATCAACCGCAAATACATAACGATCTTTCTGAGTCCTTATAAATTCAATATCCGTAGTAGTAATAAATACCTGCACTAAGGGATTTAAATACGAAAGAATCGCCTCACGCTTATTACTATCTAATTCAGAAAATAAATCATCCATGCAAAATATAGGAACTTGATTCATTTCCTCAATAAACCACTCAATGACACCAATCTTATAGGCCACCATCAAAATACGACGCTGCCCTTGAGACATCACATGAATCACCGGTTTACCATCAATCTTAAACACATAATCATCACGATGAATACCAATATGTGTTGATTTAAACTGCAAATCACGACCTCTTGAGTCTCTAATCCGCTTTCGAAGCGCATCAATATAGTCATCAACCATCACCACCGGAGCCACATATTCCAACTCTACTGAAACATCATCACCCGATATATCCCGATAGACTTTATTAATCCGCCACGATAACGCTTTAATAAAAGCCAATCGCTTATCCATAATATCCTTAGAATACATAACAATCTGTTCATCAATCACATCAAGAAATGACATATCATCAACATTAGATTTAAGAAATGCATTACGCTCACTGATTAATGCATTCACTTTTGACAAATTAACTACATACTCATTAGAACTCTTCCCCAACTCAAAATCAATTTCCCGACGACGTTTTCGCGGGGCTTGATTAAAAAATTGCAAATCATCTGGATTAAACAAAACAACATTACACAAACCAATAAACTCACTTAATCTACTTAGAACCCGATTATTATACTTAAGATACTTACCTTCCTCACTTAAGACAATACTTAAGGATCTAGAATCTACAATACCTTCAATCTTCGCAAACGATTGCGAATTTCTAATCATAACCTTATCATCTAATACTCTAAAAGAACGCCCAGAAGATAAAAACACAATGCTTTCTATCACATTTGTTTTTCCCTGACCATTCTTTCCAATGAAAATATTCAAATGATCATGAAACTGTAAAGAAGCTTCATTAATATTCCTAAAATTAACTAAACTAAGTGAATCTAATTTCATACATTCTCTTCTAATTCATAAACTGTGCCATCTATTTCAATGACATCACCCACATATAACTTGCGACCCCTACGATTTTCAGGTTCCCCGTTTACTTTAATATCAAACTCATGAATACGATGTTTTGCTTCTCCTCCAGAGCTCACATAACTCTGTGCTTTTAATAGCTGACCTAAGGTCATAATAAATGTATTATCCATTCGCATAACCACCTTTAAATACACGTATATTATAGCATATAACAACGCGTTAATAAACTAATAGTGGCGTATTTCAAGCTTTTAAGCGCGTATAAGCGTAATTAAGCAAATTACTAAGCAACTATACCAAAACATGCAATCATGCTCAAATAAGTTAAAAACAACTAAATTATATAAAAACAAAATAAAGAGTTAAAAAAAAGACAAACTACAAAGTCTGTCTCAATTAATATTAATCAAAAGTTCTAACAGGTAAAATAAGTTGAACTGTCGATTCATCGTCTTCTTTACGAACAATAAACCCCTGCATCTCACCCACAAAAGAAATCCGAAGAACATCCGTTCTAAATGATTTCAACGCTTCAATCATATACGTACCACTAAATGAAATACGCAAGTTACCACCCTTATAATCCAAAGGCGTAAAACTCTCAGTACTCGATCCTATTTCCTGAGAACGCGATGAAATCGTGACCCCATCACTATTAGCTTCCAATCGAACATTCCAAAAACCATCTGTCTTTAAAAATGACGATCTATCTATCGTAGAAATTAAATCATTCGCATTAACTAAAAGTTCATAGGCAAACTCAGTTGGAATTAAACGATCAATATTAGGATACAAACCATCAACTAAACGCGATTGAATCAAGGTACCCCCAATATAGAACTGAATAATCTTATTAGAAACAGCAATCGTAACATCCACATCAGCATTCAAACTCTTTTCAACTTCATTAAGATTATAAGAAGGAACCGTAATATTAAAATTACCATTTGTATTAATAGTAACTACCTTACGTGCTAAACGATACGAGTTAGTCGCAACACACGTCAAGGTATTTCCATCTAATACAAAATTAACACCCGTAAAGATAGGACGCTCCTCACTGGTCGCACTCGCAAAAGAAGTTTGAACAATAAGTTCCTTAAGATCCTTAGCTGACATTTCAAAAGAAACCTCAGGTTTCTTAAAATCAATATTAGGATAATTATTAGCACTGGATCCATTAATCATATATTCCGCATTATTTCCACTAATACGAATAAGCGATCCATCAACTATCTCAAAATTAACATACATACTATCTAACTTACGAACCGATTCCAAAATATAACGAGCATCTAAAACAACTTCACCATATTTATCAATTTCCAATTTAGTTTCATCACTAACCTGAATATTTTCTTTAATCGTTATATTAGAGTCCGATGCTAAAAGAGTCAAACCATCTTGATGCGCTGATATCTTAATACCAGATAATATTGGTAATGGAGAATGCGTTGAAGCAGCTCTACCAACCGAAGTTAAGGATTTCAAAAATACATTCTTATAAATTGTAAATTTCATACGGCCTCCTGTATATATTTATATATAAATACTTATTATTACTATTAGGGCTGTGGATAAGTGGATAACTATGAAATACCCACTAAACACTATATAATTTTAACATATTTTATGTGGAAAGGATAGGGATAAAAATTGGGGATTAAATAAATCTATTTTCAATCTCTTTGATTGCGGTTTTCATCAAAGGATCCTTTTTAATACCCTTTTCTATCTTATCACAAGCACTTATAATGGTTGAATGATCCCGGCGTCCAAATTCTTCGCCAATCCTATTATAGGGTAAATCAAGATGTTTACGTGTTAAGTAAATGGCAATATGGCGTGCCCCCGATATGGCTTTCGTTCTTGACTTACCGGTTAACTGCGTAATGGTTAATCCATAATAATCAGCAACAACCCGCTTGATTACCTTAGGAGAGATATCCTTCTCTCTAATTATATCTTCCTTGAACGCCTCCATTGTAGTTTCAAGAGAAATAGGTCCAGTTTCACCCAGCTGAATGGAATAGAATATAAGTCTATTTAACTTACCCTCTAACATTCTAATATCACTGGCAAAATTCGCTGCCAAATACCCCAGAGCATCTTCATGAAACTCAACGGATTCATGATTATTCGATTCAAGCTTCTTATATAATATCGCCAATGCCGTCTCATATTCAGGGGAACTCACACTCAAAGTTAATCCAGATGTAAAGCGACTGACTAATCTATCTTCCAAATCCTTAATATCTTCAGGTTTACGATCGCTTGTGATAACAATTTGCTTCTTATTATTAACCAATTCATTAAAGATATGAAAGAAAATCTCATGAGACTTATCTTTACCAGCAATAAATTGAATATCATCAATTAATAATAAATCCAAATTATTCATTTGCATCTTAAACTCTTCAATAGTCCCTTTAGACAAATTATCTACCACGAATCTAACAAAATCCATACTCGCAATATATAAAACCTTAGAACCAGCATTTCTACTCTTAAATTTATTACCAATAGCATGTAAAAGATGCGTTTTACCCAATCCAGAATTACCATGGATAAATAAAGGCGTATACTGCCCCGGTCTAAAGGCTGCAATATGCGAAGCAGCACTCACTTCCGCATTATTAGTCCCTACGACAAAGTTATCATAGTTAAACTCAGGGTTTACACCATCGTCATTAATTATTTGTTTTGGTTTTGATTGCACATTAACGGTATTAACCGGTTCATCACTGCCCAAAACTACCTCACATTCCAAATTATCAACTTCTAATACATATTGCAAAGTATCTTTAATTAAATTTAACTCCGTATCAGCAGCAAAAATCAAACTTGTAAAATAATCACCGGCAGATATGACGGCCTTATTTCCATTTAAAGAGCTTAGGGTTGTCTTGTCAAAGTATGTATTAAAGATCAAATCATCAAAATCTTCAGACTTTCGGATCTCTTTTTTTACTTTATCCCATATTACATCTAATCCCATATTCATAGTCGTCATATATACCTCCTTCTGTAGCATTATAATAACAAATAAAAGAACCATATAAAAGCACTAAAAAATAGCCCACAGTGTTTCCCACAACCCAAAGTATGAAAATATCCTTTATTTAGTGGACAACTACGATTTATCCACATTTATCCACAAAATTTCAAGGTGGATAATTCCACACATAAATAAAAACTCCCCACACCTGTTGATAGTGTGGAATAGAATGTGGACAACTCAAACAAACCAAAAGTTATGAACACTAAAATACGCACTATACAGTAGGTAATACAAAGGTTTCCCACTTACCCACATTTGCGTTATAAACATCCACCAATATGTGTTTATTCTTTTCCCCATTCTATCCACACCCTAATTTCATCCATAAGTTACCCACATAGTTATAAGTAATTATAGGTATTATAGAAAATTGCCTAATATTTGTGGATAAGTTTCAATATTCAATAAAACACAAGGATACTAAAACTAAACTCAAAAAGCCTATTATTTGATCACAAAATAAGCTATAATAAACACGTATGAAAGATACGAAAATCACATAATTAAGGATTCATTTACTATCTAATTAAACTAAACCAAGACTGTTTAAGTTAATATTGGTCATATTATTGACATCCATAATATAATTTAGTATACTTTCTAAGCATTTGCTCTTCGTATAAATGTTAGTCTGGAGGTGGTTTTCTATGAAGAGAACGTATCAACCGAGCAAACGAAAACGCCAAAGGGTCCACGGATTCAGAGCCCGTATGAAAACAGTGGGTGGACGTCGTGTCCTATCTCGCCGTAGATCTAAAGGTAGAAGTAATTTGTCAGCGTAATTAGTCGCCCCTCGGGGTGACTTTTTTGTAATTAAATGAAAGAAAAATATAGAATAAAGAAAAACGAAGAGTTTCAAGCTATATTAGGTCAAAGAAAATTCTTTAGATCCCCTAGTTTTATAGTCTATACTAAAAAGAAAAATCTTGATCTATCACGTATTGGAATTTCCGTTCCAAAGAAACTAGGAAATGCTGTGCTTCGCAATAAAACAAAGCGACAAATACGCAGTATGTTAGATGAAATTGGTTATGGAAATTATGATTTCGATTGCATTATCATAGTTCGCAAGGTTTATTTCAAGCAAGATTATGAAGAAAATCGAAAAGACTTGGAAAAAGTGCTGAAACACGTTAAAATATAAAGTGGTTTCATGTCGAGGAGAATATAAATGAAAAATACATTAAAGAAATATCGTAAGTATATAGTTCTACTATTACTTTTACTATTTTTAGTTGGTTGTAAGCGTATAACCAATTCCGATGGTACTGTTATGGAGAAGTATGTTATTGCTTTAGGGGATAAATTCCCATGGGGACAAGAAGGGTATGGTTGGTTTGATACCTTAATAGTTTGGCCCTTTGCTCAATTATTTAATATTGTAGCGAAATTCTCAAACGCTGGTATCTCAATTATCGTAGTTACCTTATTGATTGACTTAGTTAAGTTTGGATCTACAACTAAATCAACTATCAGCCAACAAAAAATGCAAGCTTTAACTCCAGAAGTTAACCGCATTAAAGAGAAATACAAGAATAGAAAAGATCAACAAGCACG
Source organism: uncultured Erysipelothrix sp. (assembly GCA_964461405.1). GTDB lineage: Bacteria > Bacillota_I > Bacilli_A > Erysipelotrichales > Erysipelotrichaceae > Erysipelothrix. The sequence goes on along the minus strand of CAYWUU010000002.1, from coordinate 15,891 downwards.
GTTACAAGAATCTACTGAGATTCAAAAACTATACGAAAAACATGATATTAATATGTTAGGGTCAATGTTACCAACATTCCTACAATTACCAATTATTATTGCGGTATATCAAGGATTACAACGCGCCGACTCAATTATCAACGGTTCCATGTTTGGTTATGATTTAATGCATAAGCCATCATGGGGACTACTTAATTTAAATAATGGCGGTTGGTTCTATGTTTCAATCTTTGTAATTATGATTATTGCTCAAGCAGCATCCATCATGTTACCACCATACTTACAAAATCGTAAGTTAAGTAAAGCTAAAAAAGCGAGCAATGCACCACAAAACCAAGGAATGATGATGATGTCTATTGGGATGATCGTATTATTAGCGTATAATATGAATATTGGTATGAGTATTTATTTTGCTATTACTTCATTATCAAGATTAGTACAAACATTGTTTATTAATTGGAAGTATATTGACTCTAAATAAAAGGAGAAAAATATGGACTTATATACTGGAAGAACTTTAGATGAGTTATTGGATAAGGCAGCTGCCGATAAGAATGTAACGGTTGAGGAACTGACATATTTTGTTACGAATGAACAAAAAGGTTTCTTAGGATTTGGGTCATCGGTAAGTGCTGAGGTATTTGCGGATAGTGATGTTATTGCGTTTGTTCAAGACTATATGGATAACTTCTTTACAGGTCTTAACTTAGATGTTAAAACTGAAGTAACGATGCATAGAAATAATGTTTCCATTAATCTAAATGCAGACAATAACGCTATCTTAATTGGTAAAAACGGTCGTTCTCTACAGGGAATGAATATGTTATTGCGTCAAGTGGTTAATTCAACCTTTAAGCGTCGCTTCTTTGTGGCGGTTGACATTAATAACTATAAACAAGATCGCTACCAAAAGTTGCGCAGCTTAGCGAAACATGTCGCACGGACTGTTAGTCGTACTAAAGTTGCGGCTTCACTTGATCCTATGCCAAATGATGAGCGTCGCATCATTCACAAGGAATTAACAGATATGCCCAAGATTCGCACTGAGAGCGAAGGTTCTGGCAACAGACGTCATATTAAAATTGTTTATGATGAAACTAAAGAATAAGGGCAACCTTATTCTTTTTACACTTTAGGAGTTTAAGATGAAAATTATAGTAGGATTAGGTAATCCAGGAAAACGATACGAAAAAACCCGCCACAATGTAGGGTTTTTAGTGTTAGATAAAGTAGCAGAAAAACTTGGTACAAATATAACCACACATAAATTTAAGGCCCTTATTGCAGAGACTTTTGTGGGCACAGAGAAAGTAATATTAGTCAAACCACAAACTTATATGAACCTATCTGGTGAAAGTGTCTTAAGTGTTTTGGACTACTTTAATGCTGATCTTGAGGATTTATTAGTTGTGACTGATGATTTGGACTTGCAAATTGGTCAAATAAGATTAAGAGAAAAAGGCAGTTCAGCAGGACAAAAGGGGATTCAAAGTATCATTAATCTATTGGGTTCCCAAGATTTTTTGCGGTTAAAAATTGGTATAGGTAATAATAAGCTCATCGACACCAAAGATTATGTCTTAGGTAAAATAGATGAAGCCATTCCCCTTAACAGAGCTGCCGCATGTGTCATTGATTATATAGAAGGAAAGTCTGTACTGGACTTAATGAATGTATATAATATTAAATCACTATGAAATGGTTAAATAATTACTTAGAGAAACATAAAAGTATTCAAACTTTTATCAGACAAGACAAGAAACTAGCGAGCTTAAATATCGTTCAGGAAAGTCTTTTATTATACGGCACCTACCTTCAAACGAAGCAGCCGCTTTTTGTCGTGGTTGAAAATGAGACACAGGTTTATGACTTAGCTAATGCGCTTCAAAACCTAGATGAATCTTTGCGAATTTACACATATACTCATGAAGAATCCTTAAGAATTGAAGCTATTACTGCTTCAGATTTACTACGATCCAATCGTATTAATACCCTTCATGCCCTTATCAACCAATCCTATGATATCTGTATCACGCACTCACATGCTGCTTTACGTAAAATAAGCCCCAAACAAACGCTTGCGAACAGTATTCTTAAACTTGAGGTGGGTCAAGAGATCAGTATGGATGCCCTGGCTCTTAAGTTACATAATTTAGGTTATAGCCGTGTTAAGTATGTTGAAAAACCCTTTACCTACGCCATGCGAGGGGGGATTTGTGATGTCTTTTCCTCTCATGTTGAGAATCCAATTCGTATTGAGTTCTTTGATATTGAGATTGAAAGCATTCGAAGCTTTGATATTGATACCCAAAGATCCATTGAATCCTTTACGGATACACAGATTCTTTTTGCGCAAGAAGTGATCTTAAGTCTTGAAGATAAAATTAGTCTAAGCGATCAAATTGATAAGGACTTAGAGGATAAGGATATTGCATTGGTTCAAGAAGTCAAAATGCAAATAAACTTACTGGAGTCTGGATATTACGAAGATTCTCTTTATCCCTATTTGGCGTACTTTAATAACTATGAAACTATTGTTGATTATATTGAATCAGCTACTAAGATTATTCTCTCTATAGAGAATGTAGAGCGAACCTTTAATCAATACTTAGAGGATATTACGGAGTTTATTATGGAGCGCTATGAAGCCCATCTATTACTAAATAATACGCAACTCTATCCGGATTTCCGTTATCTAACCAAGGATAAACCCCTCTTAACGTATACTTATGAAGGGGAAGTGAGTTTAGATTGGCATCCTGCTAATATTGTGAGCACTGATTTGGGTCAGTTATTAAGAGTCATTAAAAAGGAAGCTGTGGATCATCGTGTTATTTTGTCGCTGCCTGAAAAAGAAATTGAATCGTTTATCAATACACTCATAGATCGGGCGATTGCCTATAAAATATTTTCGGGGCAAACTGAAACTGGTATTTTCATTCAAGTTTCCAATCTTAATTTTGGTTTCATATTGGATGATATTAAGACCTTAGTTTATACCAATAAAGAACTATTCCAAGAGAACCGTCGCATATATCGCTTTGATGATAAGTTTAATAAGGCGGAACATCTTAATCAGATTGGTGATTTAGATACCTTTGATTATGTTGTGCATAGACAATATGGGATTGGTAAATATATGGGTATTACAACGAAGTTATTTGATAATCACCAAAAAGACTTTATGCGCATTCTATATCGTGATAACGATGAGTTATATGTGCCTTTGGAGCAGTTTAATCTTGTGCGTAAATATATTTCATCGGAAGCAGTGTCTGTAAGGCTTAGTAAGCTTGGGAGTGGTGCTTGGAAACGCAATCAAGATAGAATTAGGGAAAGTGTTAACGATGTCGCAGAACGCCTTATTGAGCTTTACAAGGAGCGTTCTTTGGCTAAAGGGCATGCTTTTAGTAAGGATACGCCCTTTCAAGTTCAATTTGAGAAGGAATTTCCCTATGATTTAACCCATGACCAAGTGATTGCGGTTAAAGAAATAAAAGAAGATATGGAATCAACGGCTCCAATGGATCGCTTATTAATCGGAGATGTCGGGTTTGGTAAAACAGAAGTGGCTATTCGCGCTGCCTTTAAAGCCATTGTAGATGAGAAACAGGTTATGTTTCTATGTCCAACTACTATCTTAAGTTCACAACACTATGAGACCTTTAGTGAGCGCTTTAAGAACTACCCAATAAAAATAGAAGTCTTAAACCGCTTTGTGAGCCCTGCTAAGCAGAAAACAATTGTGGAGCGCTTTAGAAAAGGCGACGTAGATATCTTGATTGGTACCCATAGGATCTTATCAAAAGATGTGATTCATCATGATTTAGGACTCTTAATTATCGATGAGGAACAACGTTTTGGAGTCGAACATAAAGAGAAAATCAAAGAAATAAAAGTTAATATAGATGTCTTATCACTGAGCGCAACTCCCATACCTAGAACGCTGCAAATGTCTCTAATTGGCATTCGATCGCTTTCGCAACTTAATACTCCACCTAAAGATCGATTACCAGTAATGACTTATGTAATTGAAAAGAATGAACGGACTGTATACGATGTGATTCAAAAGGAATTAAACCGAAACGGACAGGCCTTCTATTTATATAATAATGTTGAGAGAATTTATGCAGTAGCTTCCTCTATTGCTAGTAATGTAGATAAAGCTAAAGTAGGGGTGGTCCATGGGCAAATGGATCGCGATGCAATAGAAGATGTCATGTTTAGGTTTGTTCATAAAGAAATAAATGTCTTAGTGTGCACGACAATTATAGAAACCGGTATTGATATTCCAAATGCGAATACAATCCTAATTGATAATGCCCATACCTTTGGCTTATCGCAACTATATCAAATAAAGGGACGGGTAGGGCGCAGCAATCGCCTGGCTTATGCCTACTTCCTAGTGCCCAGTAAAAAGAGCTTAACTGAGGTAGCACAAAAGCGTCTACAAGCTATTAAGGAGTTTACACACCTTGGTAGTGGTTATAAAATAGCAATGCGAGATTTGACGATTCGTGGAGCAGGGGAGTTATTGGGTGGCAATCAATCGGGCTTTATTGAAAGCGTTGGTATTGAACTTTATATTGAACTGCTAAAAGAAGCTCTGGATCTAAAACAGGGCAAGCCCGTAAAAGAAGCACGTCAACCCTTTAATCTAAAGGTTGATGGTTATCTTCCCCAACGCTTTACCAGCGATGATGGAGAAAAGCTTGAAATTTACCAAGAGATAAATGAAATTCAGACAATCGCACAACTGAAGGCCTTTAATACCAACTTAGAAGACCGCTACGGTAAGCTGCCTAATACTGTTGCGATGTTATTGGAGAAGAAGCGCTTAGAAATCTTCCTTTTGGATGATCGTATTGATGTATTTAAAGAATATAAAGATAGAATAGAACTAAGTTTTACCCCTGAGTTTAGTAATAATGTAGACGGAACCCATCTCTGTGAGATAGTTTCAAATCGTTCTTATGATATTAAAATTAAGTATGTTAATAAAAAAATTGTCCTCACATTTTTAGTAAATGAGACCTGGATTGAAGATTTAATTTATATCCTAGAGAATATTAAGGAGAAAACACCATGAGATTAGATAAGTATTTGAAAGTGTCGCGTGTTATTAGGCGAAGAAGTGTTGCTAAAGACTTAGCAGATGATGGTCGTGTTTTTATCAACGACAAAGAAGCAAAGCCATCCAGCGATGTACAGATTGGTGATGAGGTTGAGATTCGTTTTGAACACCGTCATATTCGTATCAAAATAGAGTATATGAGTGAGAAAATGCATAAAGATTCACCGCCTTATTATGAACTTATATTTGATCAACGCATCGATAAACAATCGTGATAGAATGGTGAAATAAACCCAAAAACTTGATTTTGTGTGCTAGATGGGTATAATTTAAGAGTATATATGACGAAAAGAGGAACTTTATGTCACAGAAAAAAGTACGAAATAAGAAACCAATGACATTAAATAGATTGTTTAAGAATGTATTTAGTATGGTTTTGGTGCTAGTATCAGTGTTCTTAATTCAATCATCCGTAAAGTCTTGGTCCAAAGTATCAAAGAGTAAGCAAGAAATTAAGATATTAGAAGCAGAGCTTCTAGCTTTAGATGAAGAAGCAAGTAATTTAGAGGGTTTGAAGAGTAAATTATCAGATCCTAATTATGTTCAAAACTATGCACGAGGTAAGCACCTTATGACAAAGAGTGATGAACAAGTGTTTGTATTGCCAAAGGCAAGTGAGTAAAACGACTTCGGTCGTTTTTTTTAATCTTACTATGTGGCGTTTAATAGGGTATAATGAAGTGGCAAGGAGAAACGGTAATATGGGATTGTTTGTAAGTTTAGAAGGAATTGATGGTAGTGGTAAAAGTACCATAACTAAATTAGTTAAGGAACACTTTGAAGCTCTCAATGAGCCAATCGTTGTAACACGCGAACCAGGGGGCAATGTGATTGCTGAAAAAATTCGCGATATTATATTAGATAATGAGAATCATACGATGGATGATCGCACAGAAGCACTCTTATATGCTGCTTCTCGTCGTCAACATTTAATTGAGAAAATATTGCCAGCGCTTGAAGAAGGAAAGCTGGTGGTTTGCGATCGCTTTGTGGATAGTTCCATTGCGTATCAAGGATATGGTAGACAAATTGGGGCCCAAGCAGTTCGGGATATTAATGCCTTTGCGATTGAGGGACATATGCCCCATCTTACTATTTTCCTAGATGTAGATTTGGACACAGGATTAAGTCGCATTGATACACGGGGTGAAATGGACCGCCTTGAAACCTCAGGTAGAGATTTTTTCCAACGTGTTTATCAGGGATATCAAGAAATCATGAGTCATAATGAGCGTGTTGTTAAAGTTGATGCAAGTAGAGATCTTGAACTTGTGATTAAGGAAGTTATCGAAATCATAGAAAGCAGATGGTTTTAATTGAAGTTTTTAAAGCGCCAAGAAGAGGCTTTAGAGTTATTCTCTAAACAAATACAGTCTAATAAAGTATCCCATGCCTATTTATTAGTGGGTGACCAAGACACTAAAGAGGTTGCTTTTTACATGGCCCAAAGTTTGTTTTGTGAAAGACAAAACGGGCATGCTTGTCAAGAGTGTGATGCCTGTCGTAATGTAGTCGAAGGTAATTTAGCAGACTTTTCGTATCTTAGTGGTGTTGAAACAAGTATTAAAAAAGAAGATATTGTAGCTTTGCAACATCGTTTTGTTCAAACGAGTTTGGAACGTGTTAAGCATAAGGTTTATATTATTGAAGCCATTGATAATGCTTCACTAGTCGCAATGAACAGTTTTCTAAAGTTTTTAGAAGAACCAGACTCAAATATTGTGGCCATTTTAACCACGTCTAAACCAAATCAAGTACTTGAGACCATTAAGTCGCGTTGTTTAACGGTTTCTTTAAATTCAATCGATAGAGTAACCATATATAATGATTTGCAAGCCATATTTGAACCCAAAGATGCGCTCATTCTGTCTTATTTATCACTGGATAAAGAGGATGCTCAGCGTATTTTTGACAATCCATTATATAGGGGTGTTGTAGATACCTTTGAAAAAGTAGTAAACTATATACATGAGAAGCGTACCAAAGAAGCAGGGATTTGCTTGCAAGTATTAGGGCTTAAAGAATATAAGTTCAATTTGGAAGCTATGAAATGGTTCTGTATTCTCCATGAATACTATTATGATAAAAATATTGGTACGGTGGATCTAAATGAGTTGCGTTTTATATTAGAAACAGGGTTGTATATCAAAGATAGAATAAGACCGGGGGTAATCACGAGTCTTTTGATTGATCAATATGCCTATGTAGTCTATAAGGAGGGCTAGGATGAAATATTATTTAGTTAGAATCCGGGGGACTTCAGGAGTGGATGTATTTAGTAGCGATACTACTTACAGAATAGGGGAAGATGTTGTGGTTTCCTCTGAGCGTGGTTTGAATATTGGTAAAATTGTACGCTCAATGCATAGTATGGAAACCATGGGTAATATTGTGCACAAAGCTACACATGAGGACATTGAAACCTATTGGAGCAATCTCGAAGTCGCAAAGGACATGCAAAACACTACCCAAGCGATTATAACTGAATTAAGTTTAGGAATGGACTTAATGAGTGTTACATATAATTTAGATCGTTCTAAGGTGTATATAGAGTACTTATCGGAAGCGCGTATTGATTTTAAGGAGTTACTGAAACGATTGACTCGCGAAACTTCAGCACGTATTGAGTTGCGTCAAATGGGCGCTCGCGATCGCGCAAAGATTGTTGGAGGCTTAGGTGTATGTGGAAGAGAAGCATGTTGTATGCATAAGCGCTCTTTTGAAAGCATCACAATCTCCATGGCCAAAAATCAAATGTTACCGATTAATAATGATAAATTAGCCGGTGTCTGTGGCAAACTTAAATGCTGTCTCGCTTATGAAAATGATGCCTATATTGAATGTACCAAGGGAATCCCTAAGTTGTTTTCTAAAGTTATGTATGAAGATAAAGAATATAGATTGTCAGAAATTAATTGCATGAGTGCATCTGTTCTTCTTACTACGCGTGATGAAAGAGTGTCCGTATCTATGAAAGAGTTTAATCTAAAGGGCAAGAAACTATGATTCAAAAAAGTTTCAAAAATAATGAACCTACCTTGTTTGTGGTTGCTACGCCTATTGGTAACTTACAAGAAATGACCCCACGGGCTATTACAATCTTAAAGGAAGTAGATATAATCGCCGCCGAAGATACGCGTACCTCAAAGAAGTTAATGGATTATTTTGGGATAACTACGCCCTTGGTTAGTTATCATATGCATAATGAAAAGGCTTCAGCAGAAAATATCTTAGAACGCCTTCAAAAGGGTGAAAATATAGCGCTTATTAGTGATGCGGGGTACCCTTTGATTAGCGATCCCGGCCAATATCTTGCTAAGGAAGTTATTAAAAGGGGCTATAATTTAGTACCGATATCTGGCAGCAGTGCTTTTCTAAATGCCTTAGTGGCTTCGGGCATTACTACACAACCCTTTACGTTCTTTGGTTTTCTTGAAACAAAGGACTCTAAAATAAGAGAACAGTTTAAAGTAGTAAAAGAGTTAAGTCATACATCTATTTTCTATTTATCAGTTCATCGCGTAGAAAAGACCTTGGAACTCTTGTTGGAAGAACTGGGCAATCGTGAAATTTGCTTAGCCCGTGAAATCACAAAGTTACATGAAGAGTTTATACGCGGCCGTGTAAAAGATATTATTGAGCGTGAACTTACACTAAAGGGAGAGTTTGTTTTAATTATTGAAGCGTATCAAGAGAAGCGTATTTATAGTAATGAAGATTTAATTGCATATATTAGTGAAGAGATTGAAGCCGGGTTATCGCCTTCGCGTGCTATCAGCAAGATATCTAAAGAGTATAAGGTATCTAAAAACGAGCTATACAATTATTATCAACTAACAAAGGAGTCACAATGATTGAAAATTTTATTTTTGATATGGGAAATGTATTAATGGACTTTAGTCCTGATTATATTTTGTCGCAATATGTGCGTAATCTCGATGATATTGCTTTGTTGAAGACTTTAATCTTTAAAAGCGAGATGTGGCACGACTTAGATCAAGGTTTGGTTTCATTTGAAGAAGCTAAATCAGAAATATTGAAACAAGTTCCTGATACCTTAAGTGAGGTAGTGATTACTTTCTTTGATACATGGCATCTACATAAGAGACCACGAGTTGAAATGGAAAGCGTTGTTAAGGAACTAAAAGAAAGAGGATATTCTATCTATCTATTGTCCAATGCGGCATCAACCTTTCACGGCTATAAAGATACATATTCTGTATTTCAGTATTTTGATGATTTGATTATCTCCGCGGATTTAAAGATATCAAAACCCGATCCAAGAATCTACCAACACTTACTTGATAAGCATAATCTCAATCCTAATAAGAGTATGTTTATTGATGATATTGCTGCTAATATCCTAGCGGCGGAGGACTTGGGCATTCATGGGTATCATTATAATGGTAACGCATTGATGTTCAGAGATTATTTGGTGACGTTAGGTATTTTATAAGACAAAATAAAAAGTATTAGAGGCTAATCTAATACTTTTATGTTTTATAACGATAGATAGTGTTCCATAATTGCAATCATATGATCTGCATAGGCTCCATCACTTGATTCTGAGAAGATACGCAATAAGGGTTCGGTTCCAGAGAAACGAGCTGAGATCCAGCTATCATCTTCGAAGACAATCTTTAAACCATCATAAGTTCTAATGTCTGATATATTTTTTCCAAAGTCTGGGAAGTTATCTGTGTTAAAGAGTTGTGCTATTAGATTTTCTTTAATAAGTGGATCAAAACTATAGTCTTTTTCTAATACATATAGTTTACCGTATGTATCTTCTAACTCTTGTACAAGTTGGGAGATATTTTTCTTTGTGACGGCAATGATTTCTACTAAGAGAGCGGCAGCAAAGATACCATCTTTACCTGAGATATGGCCTTTGATTGTTAAACCACCACTGGACTCTCCGCCAATGATTGCGTTGTACTTTTCCATGCCTTCGGTTATGTGTTTAAAACCTACAGGGGTTTCAATGGCCTGTTGCCCAAAGGCTTTAGCAATCCTGTCTACTAAGTGTGTTGTAGATAAGTTTCTAACAACAGCCCCTCTATAGCCTTTATATTTAAGTAAGTAGTGGTATATTAGTGAGAGTAGGATATTGGGATGAATAAAGGCTCCGGATTCATCAATGATTCCCAGTCTATCTGCGTCTCCATCAGTAGCAATACCTAAGTCATATTTCCCAGCGATGACCATATCGCTTAGTTTATGTAATGTTGAGGATTGGGGTGTGGGTAGTTTTCCACCAAATAAGGTGTCATGTCGATTGTTTATAATTTCTGTTTCTATGCGTGCTGTATTTAAGATCATAGATAAGGATGTACTGGATACTCCGTGCATCGTATCAACGATGACTTTTAAATCGGCAGCTTTGATGGCTTCTAGATCTAAGAAGCTAAGGACCGCATCAACATATTGATTACGGGGGTTGATTATTTCAATTCTATGGTCGTTGAGTGCTTGATTAAAGTCACTTGTTTTTACTTCTGTGATGGCGTCAATCTCAATTTGTAGCGCATCGGTAAGTGTTTCTGTGGCATCTTTTCCGCCGTAAGTGAAGAGTTTGATTCCGTTGTAAATAGCGGGGTTATGACTGGCGGTGATGGCCATACCGTATTCTAGTTCTCGTTCTTTTACACTATACATGATCATGGGTGTAGGGGCGGCGTGGTCAATAAAGTATACTTTCTTATTATTTCCGGCAAATACCTCAGATACCCATGTAGCCGCTACATCAGATAGAAAACGTCTGTCATAACCTACACATACTTCATCGCTCTTCATTATATTGCAAAGTGCTTGGGTAAGAAGCTGAGCGTTTTCCTTTGTGAAGCCGTCCGCAATAATGGCGCGCCATCCGCCTGTTCCAAACTTAATCATAAAATTCACCTTCCTTGAGATTATAATGTAAGCGTTACCGATAAAATATGCAAATAAAAGTCGGAAAATATACAAAAGTATTGTATATTAGGTTGTTAATGGAACTAATTATTGTTAATATTTAGTTAGTAATGTAAGCGTTAACAAGGAGGAAATATGAAGAAATTACTAAGAGTAGTATTGCTATCGCTAGTTGCACTTTCACTAGCTGCTTGTTCGTCTGATAAAGGTAATGGAGGGGAAGAGAGTAAAGAACTAACGTTATACTCACCACACCCTGCTGAGACCATCAACTTAATTGTTGAGGAGTTCCAAAAGGACACAGGAATAAAGGTTAATGTTATTGCTGCTGGAACGGGCGAATTATTGCAACGTGTTAAGTCTGAGTCTGGAAATGCTTTAGGAGATGTTCTATGGGGTGGAGGCGCTGAGTCGCTGGCTTCATTTACAGATTACTTCGAAAGTTATAAATCTAAAGAATTAGACAATATTGATCCAATGTATTATGATTCAGAATACAAGTGGATTGGTGAGAGTCCCTTACCAATGGTTATTATGTATAACACAAACTTAGTTAAAGAAGAAGACGTTCCTAAGAGCTGGAAAGATCTACTTAAACCTGAGTTTAAAGGTAAAATCGCCATGGCCGATCCTTCTAAGAGTGGATCAGCTTATACAATTATGGCTACTATGATTGAAGCATACGGTGGAGACCCAGCAGGTTGGGATTTCATTAAAGATTTCTATGCTAATTTAGATGGTAAAGTATTAGGTAGTTCATCTGGAGTTTATAAAGGGGTTGCCGATGGTGAGTATGCATTAGGTTTAACGCTAGAAAAAGAAGCGATTAAATTTGAGTTAGCAGGTTCTCCAACTAAGATCGTATATCCTTCAGAAGGTACATCAGCAATTCCTGATGGTGTTGCTTTAATTAAAGGTGCTAAAAACGAAGCGAACGCTAAGCGTTTCATCGATTATGTACTAAGTAAAGAAACACAAACGATTATGTCTGAGCAGTTAAGTCGTCGTTCAATTAGAAAAGATGCTAAAGCACCAGAAGGACTTGGTCCTCTAAGTGATATTACTCAAGTAGATTATGACTTTGAGTGGGCAGCTTCTAACAAAGATGTTAACTTAGAAACTTGGAAAAACATCGTTATTGGTAAAGAATAACATTTAAAGTATACGCAAAAAGAGGGTTTCCTCTTTTTGTGTATTTATAAAAGGAGTAAGAGTATGAGTGTAAATGTTGGTATTATAAATGTAGATAAATATTATGGTTCTTTTCAAGCCATTGATGATGTGTCGCTTGATATAAAAGAAGGCGAGTTTTTTACGTTATTGGGGCCTTCGGGATGTGGTAAAACAACGCTATTGCGTATGATTGCAGGGTTTAACTCCATCGAAGCAGGAGAAATTAAGTTTGGTGAGCAAGTTATTAATCACTTGGCAGCTCATAAACGTAATATTGGGATGGTGTTTCAAAACTATGCGGTTTTCCCTCATTTGTCAGTATATGATAATGTAGCGTATGGATTAAAAGCCCGTAAGATTGATAAAGAAGAAGCCCATCGTCGGATTATGGAGGCGTTGGAAGTAGTTCAAATTGAAGCCCTAAAGGATCGTATGCCTTCAAACCTATCTGGGGGTCAGCAACAACGTGTGGCCTTAGCTAGAGCTATTGTTATTGAGCCAGAGATTCTATTGATGGATGAGCCTTTAAGTAATTTGGATGCTAAACTTCGAGTTCAAATGCGTACCGTTATTCGTAAAATTCAAAAACAACTTAATATTACAACGATTTATGTAACCCATGATCAAGAAGAAGCCCTGGCTATTTCAGATCGCATTGCAGTTATGAGTAATGGGGTTGTCCAACAAGTTGATAATCCAGAAGTAATCTATAAGAAGCCTGCCAATAAGTTTGTATCGAATTTTATTGGAACCTCAAATTTTATTGAGGGGACGGTAGTGGATAATCAAACACTTAAGATTGATGATTATACCTTTAAGTTTAACCATACGGCGACTGTAGGTGAGCGAGTTTCAATCTCAGTGCGTCCTGAACAATTTGAAATCAGTGAAACAGAAGGTATAAAGGGAAAAATCGTCTTATCAACATTCTTAGGAGACTTCATTAATTATGAAGTAGAACTTGAGAATGGATCTATCGTAGAAGTTAATGAGTATACAGGTATTATGCGTGAGGAAGAAAATCTGAGAATTAAACCAATCGCACACTTAATTAATGTCTATGATCTTGAAGGTTCGGTGAGATATAATGTTGAATAAAATTCGTAATTATTGGGAACGCCAGGTCTTTGATTTCTGGTTCTTCTCTAAAATAATTATTTTTATTGGACTGGCTATTTTCTTGGTCTATCCAACCATTATGTTATTTTCAAGTGGTTTCTTTGATGTTAATGGTAAATTTACGCTGGATAACTTTAAAACGTTCTATCAGTATGAGTATTATTACCAAACGTTGTTTAATTCACTTAAAATAGCGGCCGTTACCACTATTATTAGTGTAATCATTGGTGTGCCGTTGGCTTATCTTACAACGCGTTATAATATAATGTTTAAGAAAGTTATCAACATTATGATTGTAATGTCGCTAATGTCCCCTCCGTTCATTGGAGCGTATTCATGGATTATTCTTTTAGGGAGAAACGGTTCAATCACCAATTTTTTCAAAGGAATCGGGATCAATCTTCCAACTATATATGGGTTCAATGGAATTATCTTAGTATTTGTACTAAAGTTATTCCCATATATTTATCTATATGTTACAGGAGCTTTAGAAAGTATTGATAGTTCCTTAGAAGAAGCCGCTGAGAACTTAGGAATGAATAAGTTTAAGCGTATGATGACTGTAACATTTCCTTTAATAGTTCCTACCATTGCGGCCGGGGCTATCATGGTCTTTATGACCAGCTTAGCTGACTTTGGTACGCCAATGTTAATTGGAGAAGGATATCCAGTACTTCCAGTATTAGCTTATAATGAATTTGTGAGTGAAATGGCTGGAAACCCTGGTTTAGCTTCGGCCTTAAGTATGATTATTGTATTGTGTTCGACGATCGTATTATTAGTTCAAAAACGTTATGTAAGTAAGAAGAACTATAATATGAACGCCCTTAGACCCCCTGCAGAAGTTAAACTTAATGTATTGCCACGTATATTTGGAACCCTGGCAGCATTCTTAGTAGCTTTCTTAGCGTTTTTACCAAATATTGTGGTTATCGTGACTTCGTTCTTTAAAACAAGTGGACCATTATTTGTGCCAGGTTGGAGTTTAGATAGTTATCGAACCATCTTCTATAAACTAGGTAGAGATATTCAAAATACTTTTGTTTATTCAGGTATTGCGATGGTATTTATCGTCATTATTGGAATATTAGTGGCGTATCTAGCGACTAAACGTAAGAGTGCTTCATCATCCATCTTGGACTTAGTGGTTATGTTCCCTTATGTTATTCCTGGAACGGTATTTGGTATTGGATTAGTATTAGCCTTTAAAAATCCACCCCTTAAACTTGTAGGAACTGCCGCGATATTAATTATCTCGTTTGTGATACGGAAGATTCCCTATACGGTGCGATCGTCCTCGGCTATATTGCAGCAAATTGATCCCAGTATTGAGGAAGCGTCCGTCAGTTTGGGGGTCAGTCCAATGAAGACGTTCTTTAGTGTAACCGCAAGACTTATGTTACCAGGGATCGTATCGGGGGCCATCTTAAGTTGGATTAGTACCATCAACGAATTGTCGTCTACGATTATGTTATATACAGGATCGACTTCAACAATTGCTGTTGATATTTATACAGAAGTAATTCGAGCGAGTTTTGGTACAGCGGCTGCATTGGCTAGTATCTTAACGATTGCTACAATCTTATCGTTTGTAGTATTCCATATTATTTCGAAAGGAAAAGTATCTGTTGTTTAAAATTAGAAAACACCCACAACAAAGTATTCAAGGTAAGATGTTAAGGCTCGTCGCCCTAACATCCATTATCCCAAACTTAGTTTTGGGTGTTTTTGCTATTTTCTTAATACTACAATCGTCTGCTTCAAGAGTGGACCAACAACTAATCTCAAATGCTATGAGCGCCCGGGATATCATGACCGATATTATTAATACCCAACAATTAGATTTTGAGTTTTGGCTAAATCAAGAAATCATAAACACCTATCCCACCTTTGCGGCTATGAAACTTGATGAGTCTAATGTTGAAGTTACCATGTATCAACTGGTAGGTAATAGTCAACGGACGATGTCTGTTTACTTAGTCGATGAATCCGGAGCTTATATTGGTACGAAGCATCTCCCGAAATCCTATCATTTACCGAGTTTTAGTAAATGGGGTATCTATAATGATATGAATAATTCATTTGGATTCATTTTTAGTGGGGGTCTTAATAATGAAGACGTGATGCAGCGCTCGTATAGTTTAGGATCTAAAGTACAGCTTCAAGATGGTTCGTATGTATATGCCATCATGGATATAGCACCTGGTTATATCGCCAATCAAATCAAGGGACTTAGAAATACATCCTTTGGATTGACTAATTTTGTGATGGTAAATAGTAATAATATCATCCTATACAGTGATATTCCCTTAAATAGAGGCATTAAGCTCTTTGATGAGGGGCTGTTGTCTAAAAGTAAAGAAGTTAAGATGGTCTATGATTTTGTGAATGATATTAAGTATTATGCAACATTTGAAGCGGATAACTTAAGTAATGGGGCGCTGGGTCTTTCTGTTTTAATTGGTTCAGCTATTTTAATAAGTGGTTTATTATCATTCTATAATGGAATCCGATATTCCAAAAGTCTATCCGATCCTATTATTGAACTAACC
>CAYWUU010000001.1:0-30530 GCA_964461405.1 uncultured Erysipelothrix sp. | reverse complement strand
GTATTGTCAAAGAAATATACCGCCAACACAGCCCCCAAGGACACCACAAAACCTCGCATCGCTGCCATTAATGTATTAATCTTTACATTAGGAGAAATCGGGCTCTTAGGCGTTGTCGACTGAGAAACAACCTTCACAGACCCCGCTTCAACCATTTCTTGAATTACCGCCGGCGCCACTTTAACAATCTCATCCACATAGCGTTTCGCTTTTAGCGGATCGGTATCACTCACGGATACTTTTATAATTTGTGTTCCATTTACTGAAGAAACACTAACCTTTTCTGCCAACTTATTAGATGCAACCCCTTGATCTACCACACTTACTACAGGTTGCATTACGGCATCACTCTTTATAATAATACTGTAGACCGAAGCCAAACCTTTGGCTGAATTGATTTCATCATTAGAGATTGAACCCGAATCATCTTTTCTATTATTAACAATTAACGTAGCACTACTTTGATACACCGGCTTCACAAATAATTTCGTATAACCCAAACCCAAAACTCCCATTACAATAGTCACAATAACGATATGTAATACAAATGGTTTTACGGCATCGAAAATTTCCGAAATACTTATTTCCTCTTCTGTTGTATCCATTTCCTCAAATTCTCTCATTAAATCCTCCCCATATAGACTAAAATACGGTCATTATCCCCTTTTATTATCAGCTCTTAAGCAGATAAAACCCCACCTAGCAATGTTATAATTATATAATATACAAATCTTATGTCAAGTTGTGAGAATAGTGGTATTATTAAGGATATGAAAGGATGAGTACCATGAACTATACAGAACTAATTGAATCCCTAAATGCCTACGCTTATGTCCTATCCCTAGCGTATTTTGATTCGCAAACTATTGCGCCGAAACAAGGCGCTGATTACCACAATAAAATGGTATCAAAAATAGAAAGAGAGTACTATGATTTACTCACTTCAACCACAACCCAAAATCTCTTAGAATCGATGGATCACACAGGAGATGTCATACAAAATGAAAACGTTAGATTACTATTGAAACGCTTTAAAGACATTGAAAATATCCCCGCTGATGAATACAGTGCCTATAATAATCTAAAACGCGAATCCTTTATTCAATGGGAACAAGCCCGCCGCACTAATAACTACCAAAGTTATGAAGCAACGCTCACTCACATGTTTAATACCCATAAAAAGATGCTAGGGTATCGTAAACTCAATAAACCCCTATATGAGGTTGCACTGGATGATTACGAAGAAGGCCTAACTCTTGATAAGGTTCAAGATTTCTTCAAGGTAATTCAAGAGCGCCTCGTTCCCTTTATAGACGTAGTCCTTGAAAGCCAACCCCAACGTCCTGATTTCTTAGACGCCTATGTAAGTATTGATACACAGCGCAAGATATCAAAATTAATCATGGACCATTTAGGCTATAGTGAAGACTTTGGGTACTTAGGTGAAAGTGCCCATCCCTTTAGCAGCACATTCTCTAAAAACGATACACGCATCACAACCCACTACCATACAAATAACTTCACATCCAATATTTTCTCAATTATCCATGAGATAGGACATTCAATGTATAACCATCAGGTTGATTCAAAATACGAAGAAACTATGATAATGCATTCGATGAGTGCGAGCCTCCATGAATCGCAATCAAGACTTCTTGAAAATATGATTGGACGTTCCAAAGCCTTTTGGACCCCCATCTATCCTAAGTTACAAGCCCTCATACCCGATATCCTTAATACTGTCTCTTTAGATACGTTTATCAAAGGTATTAACTATGTTGAAAAGGGACAAATACGAATTGAGGCAGATGAGATCACCTATCCCCTTCATATCTTAGTAAGAACTGAGTTTGAACAAGCCCTCATCGATGAAATACCCAAGGATCTTAACCTCCTTTACAACGCCATCTTTAAGAAATACTTTGGCTACGAACCAAAATCCGATGCCCTTGGTATCTTACAGGATGTACATTGGAGCGAAGCACTCATTGGATACTTCCCAACCTATGCTTTAGGAACCGCCTATGGCGCCCAGTTTATGGTAGCCATGAGAAAAGACATAGATGTGGATGACCTACTCATGAAAGGCGACTTAAAATCAATTTTCAACTGGTTAAAAGACCATATCCATCAATACGGTGGTATGATTCAGACCCAAGATCTAATTAAACAAGTAACAAATGAGAGTTTTAATCCCCATTACTATGTGGATTACTTAATCGATAAGTACTCTAAGCTATTTAATATAAAATAAGGTGATCGACTAGATCACCTTATTTTCTTAAGTTATGCACACAATACACGATGATCACTCAAGATTAAGTTAATCACAATATAACCCACCATAATCGCTGCTATTACAGCAGAAATAGTTTTAATTCGAAATCCCCTAAATAAGGAATGGTAATGATTCCCAATAGCGATAGAACCGGAGAGAACCACGGGAATACAAGAATTACAACCATCACCACCAAAATAAGCGCCCCTAGATGAGTGACTTAGGAAAGAACTTATGCATCACATGCGGTGTATACGCATCAAGATCCACCACACCCCTTAACATATCTTTCTTTAGGTTAATTAGATTCGCAATGGAGGCCACAGCGCCCAAGAGAATCAGTCCCATGAGTAAATCCTGGGTAATCAAATCAATCGTTAATATTTGTTGGGGGTTTCTAAGTTTCACAAAAAAGAATACGGCATTAATAATCAAATTAACTAAGATAAAGTCAACTAGCATTTTCTTTCTAAAATATGATTTTACACTCATAATCCTACTCCTTTACAAATTTATGTTTAAGCATCCAGAAGATTGAATAAGGTAATCCAGTATATAACCGATGAGATAGCAGAATGTCCGGATGGAAATGACATGAACTCATTATTTGTAGTGAGAGCTTGCGGCAAATACCAGCGTGTAAAACTACTATAGGGTGCAACCATATGTCTAAACCGTTCTCTTCCCCAGAATATTTTAATAATATTGATAACTAAGATCAAAAGCACCGATAATAAAACACCCACTTTAGCCACTTGTCGTAGAACCTTATAGTGTCGTTTGTTTATGAGTTTAATAAACCCAATCGCCAGACCTACAAAAATAAGGGCTATCAAAACAACCATATAAGGAGGTAGTTTAAGATAGTTCATCAATAAAGCTTTGCCCATAAGCGCATTAAGGGCAGCTAAGATTCCAAAGCCTATCGCATACGTATAATCTACATAAGTATGGCGTTTCTCATAGGTAACTATAAGCGCTAAAGAAGAGACTACCCCCGATGAACATCATAGGTAATTCCCCGTATACTTCAAAGAACAGCCCAAAGACAATATCAGGAAACGCCTTATACAACCGATAGTTAATTAAATACTGCGTAAAGTTAAACCCAAAGGTCTTCTTGAATAACCGCGAGAAATACTCCCGAGATAAATGAAATCTAAAGGCTTTATCATGTTGGGTTATATTCTCAGCGTAATTATCATTAATATAGGTTATTACTTCCTTCGCTAAGGCATAGTCCTTTGAGATATCCTTATTCACAACCTTAAACTCACTATTACGAATACTTAAAATATCATTTTATACTATAAACTAAGATAAAAATGACACGCATGCGTTTTCTTAACTATTATTTTGATACCCGTATTAACTTAATGTATACTTAAGTTAGAAGGCTATTCTTATGTTAGGAGGTATCATCATGAGTAAATTATTTTCAACCAGAAATAGAATAGTATTTACACTTATACTTATAATAGCTTATCCTTTTATTTATACATTGCTATATACCAGCACCTACTCTCCATTCTATGAGAATATACCTGAAGGTGTTGCATTATTAATATTCATTTTAATGAATAGCGTTATAGCAATATTAGTCGTCACCCTTGTGGAAGACTATCGTAATAGTCATAAAAACTAATAAGGAGTGAGTAGCCTTGATCTTGGCTTCTCACTCCTTTTATGTCTAAAGCTTCTTTACTACTAAAAGAAAGCATAAAAAAACTCCCATAAAAGGGAGTGTATTTGCACTTTGGTGACCCGTACGGGATTCGAACCCGTGCATGCATGCGTGAAAGGCATGTGTGTTCACCGCTTCACCAACGGGCCATATATAATATGGCGCCTGATGTAGGACTCGAACCTACGACCCACTGGTTAACAGCCAGTTGCTCTACCTACTGAGCTAATCAGGCAAGTGCTAATTAAATATACCATAGAGACCCGGTTGGGTCAAGAGATTTCAAGTAATTATTCTAAAAGATTCATATTTTAGAAATGAAACGAGCTAAGTTGAACTTAGCCCGTTTCATTATTCCGTAGTTGTTTCTTCTTCTTCAACGACAGGTGGATTATTTTGAAGCTCATCCTTACGTTTTTCTTCTTCATAGAAGTAATCTACTACATCTTGTGATTGTGGCTTAGTAAGGATCTGTGTGCTTGGTTCAAGCATATTTGAACCCTTAACTAAAACCCCATATATATACCCTTTATTGTCTTCACTTGGCACTTGATTATAGCCATGGATTTCTAAGTCATAATTCTTTTGAAGTCCTTTGATACTAAAGTAATCTTCGACCTTTAATTCTTTAATTACAATATCATAGGCATTTTGAAGATTGGCTGTTATATTAGCATCTCTATTGGTATCAATTTCAATATACACACGTAATGTGGCTGATTTTAATACAATTTTAGCATCTTTAACGCCATTCATGGCTTTAAGATCCTCGGTGATCTTCGTTATAGAATCTTGCGATATGGCAGGATCTAAGTCGTTATTAAAGCGCGAACCCACTACAGGTTGACCTTTTCCTAACGACGCATTGACCGCTTGATATCCCAAGAATAGTCCGGCACTTAGTGCTATTATAATAGCAGGTATAATAATAAAATACTGCCATCTTAGTTTTCTTTGGTTTTTCTTCATCGCAAACCTCCTATGCACTTATAATTCTAGTGTAATTACAAGGCTTTATCAAGCATTTTCACTACCAACATATTGGTAAATTGTGGGTTTGCTTGTCCCTTTGAAATACGCATGACTTGGCCTGTAATAAACTTCTGAGCACTGGGTAGGCCTTTACGGTGGTCTTCTACTGCCCTTGGGTTTGCGGCGATGGCTTCTTCAATCCACGCTATAATGATAGCCTCATCCGATACTTGCGTCATATTTGACTCCTTAACAATCTTAAGGGGATCCTTTCCGCCTAACATTAAGGCGAATACTTCTTTAGCTTGACGCGATGATATTTCTTTTTTATTTAGTAATTCAATAAATTTCATAAAATATTTCTGTGGCAAATACTCCGCCAAAGAGGTTTGACCTTTCTTATGAATGGATGAAAGTAATTCCTGGGTAATCCAGTGGGTCACTACTTTCGCATCGGCCCCTTCTTTGATCATCGTATCAAAGTAATCTGAAATTTCTTTGTCTCTAACTAATACATTAGCATCATAGAAACTTAGGCCCAGTTCATTCATAAAACGATCCAAGCGATTGACGGGTGTTTCACCATGGGAATCGTTTAATATTTCCAAGGGGATATAGGTCATTGGAATATTGGCATCGCGATAGTAGCGATAATCAACAACCCCATCTTTTTCCCGCATGATTTGAGTGGTTTGACTGCTTTCATCAAAACGACGCGTTTCACTGATGACGTCTTTACCTTGGGATACTAATTCAACTTGACGGTTAAACTCATATTCAATGGCTTTTTCAACATTACTAATGGAGTTTAGGTTCTTAATTTCGACTTTAGTTCCAAAGGAATGCGATCCCAACTCACGAATAGAGATATTAACATCACAACGCAAGGATCCCTCAGCCATTTTACCATCGGATACACCCAGGTAGATTACTAATAAGCGGATGCCATCCACAAAAGCTGCGGCACTTTTTCCATCTCTAAAGTCAGCCTCAGTTACAATCTCAACTAAGGGCGTACCAGCCCGATTAAAGTCAATAAGGGTTTTAGTATCTTCGTGTGTTTGTTTGGCTGTATCTTCTTCTAAATGCAGCCTGTTGATGCGTACCGTTTGTTTAAGATCTCCCACATAAATATCAAAGTGGCCATTTTTACCTAAAGGATGAGTATCTTGAGTAATTTGATACCCCTTTGGTAAATCTGAGTAGAAATAATGTTTACGATCAAAGCGTAAGATTGGATCAATTTCACATCCCAAAGCTTTCGCTAAATAAACACCATATCTAACCGCTTGTTTATTAACACTGGGCAAGACCCCTGGCATCGCTAAATCAACTTCATTAATCGCTGAGTTGGCACGCTCTCCATATCCCAATGGAGCACTTGAAAACATCTTCGTCTTAGTGAGTAACTCCGTATGTATTTCTAATCCAATAACTGCTTCATACTTCATCTTAAGCTACCTCACTTTCTATTAGGGTTTCAAGGGTTTTAGCATACTTAAACATCACCACTTCATCCAATGCCTTGGCGCTAATATTAAGTCCAACAGGCATATCTTCTACTTTTGTGAAGGGGATAGTGATACTAGGTGTCCCTGTGATATTATTAATCGCAAGATAGTTCTCCGCAATTAAAGTATTATCGGAGGTGTGATCTACCGCCTCGGCTTCTATTTTTGTGGCTGGTTTTGATGATGCAGGAGCGATAATAACATCCACATCCACTAGCATTTCTTGATAAGCATTCACAAGTAATCGTCGCACCTTTGTGGCTTTTTGATATACCGCATCCATGTTTTTATAGTCAATACAGTAGGCACCATAAATCATGCGCTCCTTAGCCAAGACACCAATACCCTGGCTACGTGCCTGTGTCATTAGACTTTCAAGGTCCTTATTATTCTCTGGTGATAAGCCAAATCTAATACCATCTAAATTAGCATGCAAACTTACACTCTCCGCATTAGATAGAATCATATACACCGATACAATAGCCCGTGCTAAATCTTGGTCCATAGTCTTTTCCACTATAATAGCGCCTTTTGACTCAAGAACAGCCAGAAGGTTTTTAAAGTCTTCTTGGAGCGTATCATTATCCAAACAGGCTATCACATTGGAAAACACGCCAACGCGTTTACCTTTTAAATCTAAATCTAAGAGTTCACTATAATTTGGAATCTCAACATCTAAGGATGTCATATCCTTGGCATCGTGTTTCGCTAATACTTCCAAAGCCAATGCTGCATCTTGCACATTTTGAGTAAAATATGCCACATGATCAAGGGACGCGGCATACGGAATAACCCCATAGCGTGATATTAAACCATAGGTTGGTTTAACACCGACGATACCGCAAAAGGAAGCAGGCTTGCGAACACTATCGCCCGTATCACTCCCCATACCCAATCGAGCCATCTTAGCGCCTACAAGCGCTGCAGAGCCCCCTGAAGAGCCCCCACTAATACGCGTTTCATCCAACGGGTTTCTAACCAATCCCGTATAAGCAGAGCGGTTGGTTCCCCCCATACTCAATTCATCCAACGAAGTCTTCGCAATGATATGAGCCCCTGCATCCAATAAATCTTGCACAAAGGAGGCACTATAGATCGAAATATGATTCTCTAAATACTTAGACCCTGCCGTTGTTTTTGTGCCTTTAATATTAACATTATCCTTAATGACCGTAGTCCAATTCGCTAACTTACCCTCTTTTGTTTCTTGAATATCCACTTCAGATATAATCGCATTAAAAGTATCCATTATTTATCCACCACTTGAATCACTTCAAAGAAGTCCCCTTCTACCTTAGGCGCATTCTTAAAAGCCTCTTCATAGGTAATTACTTCACCCACAATATCATCTCTAAGAAAATGACTCACTTCCTCAAACGGATAATATTGACCTTCCAAATCCTTTGTATCAATAGCCATTACGCGCTCAACATGATCCATAAAAACTTCCGAGTTTTCATGAATCAAATCCACGGTTTCTTCATCCAAAGCAAACATTATAGAATTTGCTAACCTAACAATCTCATTTTTATCTATTTTCATCTTCATACTCCTATTCAAATACTTCAAATATGGCCGCCTCATGGGGACGCTTAATAATAACAGCCCGCGTATTTTGGTATGTTTTAATATTGACCTTCAACTCAACATCCAAATTCTCACTATCATTCAACTGCGCCATAATATAACGACCCACACTATACATTTCCATAAAGGTCTTCGCCCCTACATTGACTTCATAATTAATCAACTCAAGCTTATTGTCCACTAAGAACGCTTTACCAATTAAGGAAGTACTCTCATCCCCGGTGAAGAACGTTACACCACTGCGCAAGTTTCTAAACTCTGCCGCAACATTAGGAATCTTCTTAGTAGCTTCCGTATCACTTAGCATCAGCCATCCTTCTTTATTGGTTTTAAAGGATGCCGCATTATCTTTAACTAAAGCATCCCCAATATAATAACCCGGTAAATAATTACCCGGTAACTTATCCTCACTACTGCTTTGGGCATATAGGGCGATATAGATGGGCACATCCGATAGATTACCTAAACTACGAATATAAGCACCCAATTGAATTCCCATGGACTGACCTACTTTAAATAACGCTTCATCACTAAGGCGATGATACGCCCCGGTGCTAGAATCAATTGTTTGATTACGATTAAGAACCAAGGCCACTGCCACACCATCTACCTTAGTACCTTTATCCTTATGAAAAGCAATCTCAAAGATTCCATTTAAGAAAACAGGACGCTCCAATTTAACCCCATCAATCTCCAAACCCCCATCATAGCGCGTCATCAATCCATTGGGATTATTGGTACTCTTATAGGTCATTAACTCCGAATAGCGCGTTTCATTAATTACCTGACCCTCTGACATACGATAGGAATCTGTACTGAAGTGCTCCTTTGATTTCTCAATCAAACGACGTCCCACTTCCATTACATCCTGTTCACGATAATTAATCGCATGCATATAGCGAATGGGCGAAGCTTCAAAAGGCGCAATCAAATCATACTCCCCTTTTTCCGTCTTCACAATGGTATCATCAACATCCCCTTCGCCCTTATTTTTAGAACCACAACCCACCAATATAAGCAGGCCCACTAATCCAACTACTAATAATTTACGTTTCATTTTGAGACCTCCTTAATAAACTGATCTTCATCCCAAGTTTCAATGTTTAACGCCTGGGCTTTAGCCAACTTAGATCCAGCTTCAGCGCCATATATAACCACACTGGTTCTAGCACTAACACTACCCATCACACTACCACCTAAAGACTCAATCAACGTCTTGGCTTCACTGCGCCCCATTTGACTTAAAGTACCTGTTAATACAAAGCGCATCCCTTCAAATTTACGAGATGTTACTTTATCTTTAAATTCCAAATTAAGTCCCTTTAGTTTCAAATTATCAATCAATTCAAGGTTATGACTCTCATTAAAGAAACTATAGACTGACTTAGCAATTACTTCACCAATCTCATCAATCTGCATAAGTTCCGCAACCTGCGCTTGCTTAAGAGCATCCATGGACTTAAAGTATGCTGCCAATACCGCCGCTGTCTTAGCCCCAACATGACGAATCCCCAGTCCAAATAATACCTTATCCAACTCTTTCTCTTTAGACTTCTCAATCGCCATTAATAACTTCTCAACCGACTTCGCACCCATTTTATCCAATGTTAACATGCGATCTGTTTTATCTTCTAAGTTATAAATATCCAATATGGTAGTAAGTAACCCCGCATCATACAACTGATAGACACGCTTCTCACCTAAGGTTTCAATATTCATAGCTTCACGCGAAGCAAAGTGAACCAAGGCTTCTTTAATTTTAGCAGGGCACGCAATATTTACACAATACGTATCCGCTTCACCATCCAAACGCACCAAATCACCATGACACTCCGGACATACCTTTGGGAATACATACGAAAGACTATTCGCCTTACGCTTAGAGATATCTACAGATACAATCTCCGGAATAATTTCCCCTGCTTTTCTAACCACAACACTATCATGAACTCGAATATCCTTCTTACTGATAAAATCCTGATTATGAAGCGTAGCATAACTCACTATGGATCCAGAAATCTCAACAGGATCAAGTTTGGCATTGGGGGTTATTTTACCCGTACGACCTACACTCACAAAAATATCTTCAACACGGCTCATAACTTCTTGGGCCGCAAACTTATAGGCTATCGCAAAACGCGGAATACGCGTCGTAAATCCAAGCGTCTCTTGTGTTTGAAAATCATTCACTTTAATCACTACACCATCAATATCATAGTCCCATTCATATCGAATGGCTTCAATCTCTTGAATACGCTTATATACATCCTCAATATGGTCCACGATCTTCATTTCATGATTAGTTTTAAAACCAAGTTTCTTTAGATATTCCATGGCTTCCTGTTGCGTCGCCATCTCATAGTCAAGCGGATTTACCAATGTATACCAAAAGGCATCCAAACCCCGCTTAGCCACAACGCCACTATCCAACTGACGCATCGTACCCGAAGCGGCATTGCGCGTATTCGCAAAGACCGGTTCATTATTACTTAAGCGCATCGCATTCACTTTATTAAACGACGACGCGGGCATAAAGACCTCACCACGCACACTTAGACTCACTGGCTCTGTTAAACGCAGCGGAATGGATGCGATTACCCGCGCATTATGCGTGACATCCTCGCCCACCAATCCATCACCTCGAGTAAGGGCACGCACCAAGACCCCCTCTTCATATTCAAGGGACATAGCCAAACCATCAATTTTCAACTCCACAGAGTACTCAACATCCGTAAGAGTTTCCTTTATTCTTTGATCAAAAGTACTTAAGTCTTCATAACTAAAAGCATTTCCAAGCGAATACATAGGAAAGGGCAGGGCCACCTTCGTAAACCCTGACAATATTTCCCCACCGACTTTTTGGGTCGGAGAGTTAATATCAAAATACTCAGGATGTGCTTCTTCGAGTTTCACCAACTCATTGAACATTCTATCGTAATCAAAATCAGAAATAAGGGGATTATCCAAAACATGATACTGATAGTTATGTTTCTCAATTTCACTGCGCAAATATTTAATTCTATCTAAAGTCATGTTAGGTCTCCTTTTAATCTAAGCCCCGCAAACTTACGTGATATCTTCTTTATACCAATGGGATGATCAAAGGCAATGGTTATAAACTCCTTATCCATACCCACGACTACGCCTTCACCAAAATTATCATGAATTACGATATCCAAATCCCGCACTTTAATATTATCCTTACGGGTACTAGGATGTTCATATTTCTCCATCGTAATCTCCTTTTGAGATTGCGATGATAAACTGCCACTTCCTAACTCATACATAAAATTCTTATGATCCATTTCCTTAATAAAACGCGAGGGACGATTACTCTTACCCGTCACAAAACTATACCCACGATTACCCGAGACAAACAACCGATTCATGGCCCGTGTAATGGCAACATAGGCCAACCTACGCTCTTCGTTCATGCCATGCTTTCCTTCGAGCACACTATTTTTATTGGGGAAGACATCATCATTTAGACCAATCATAAAGACCGTATCAAACTCCAATCCCTTGGCCGCATGCACCGTCATAAGACGCACATACTCACCCTCAAGAACCTCATCACGATCCCCATATAGAGAAACCATCTGCACATACTCTTCCAAGGACCACTCTAAATTATCCTTTTGGTAGTCACTGGCTTCACCCATCAACGCTTTAATATTCTCTAAACGCTCAATTTCTTCATCTTTTTCAAACGCACTGCGCAGCCCCGATACTTCCACTATTCTTGCGATCAAGTTCATAATAGACTGATCCGTTTCAAAATATGTTTTTAAATCTTCAATCAAAGTAACATAAGCCGCCAAACGCGCGCCCCCTTGTTTAGCATCCACTTGTTGTTTCATTACTTCATATATCGTTAGACCCTTTTGTGTAGCTTCCTCAAACAAGCGCCCAATGGTTACATCACCAATACCACGACGCGGTGCTGCAATACTTCTTCGCAACGCTAAGTCATCTCCATGACTTACCATGCGAAGATAACTCATAACATCTTTAATTTCCTGACGATCATAAAATCGCAGACCCCCGTAAACTATATACGGAATCTTTAGATTCGTGAGCGCTTTTTCAAGCGATCGCGATAAATAATTCGAACGATATAATACCGCCATATCTAAATAACTAACGCCCTGATTATGAAGCCCCGTCATTTTACGAGCCACCCAATATCCCTCATCATCTTCAGAATCCTTCTCAGTATAGACTATCGGTTCCCCTTGATTCTTAGAAGATTTTAGCTCCTTATCAATGCGATCAGTATTATGTTTGATCAAATTATTCGCACTATCCAATACATTCTGTGTACTGCGATAGTTTTGGTGCAAGGTAATGGTTTCAGATCCCGGATAATTCTTATCAAAATCAACAATGAAATTCATATTAGCACCACGCCAAGAATAAATAGTTTGGTCCGGATCACCCACTACATATAAGGCATTATCATGACCCACTAAACTATCCACAATGGCATATTGAATGTGGTCAACGTCTTGAAACTCATCCACTAAGATAACATCAAAACGACGCTGCCAACGCGCCAACACTTCTTTATTTGATTTAAACAATGCTTCTACCTTTAATAATAAGTCATCAAAATCCAACGCAAACAAATCATTTAAACGCTTTTGGTAGTAGTCGTATACTTTCGCCTTACGAACCTCATACATAGAGGAGCCCGCCATTTTATATGCCTGTTCCACTGACACTCTAGCCGTTTTATTATTCGAGATATAGTTTAAAACATCACGATGGCTTAATTCCTTACGGTCGTATCCAAATTCACGATATGCCTCTCTTAAAATAGTCGTTTGATCACTTTGGTCCAAAATCGTAAAATTACGCACTAAGTTTAGGGCCTCGTATTCATAACGAATAATCATGACACATAAAGCATGAATGGTTGATACATGCGCACTTTGGTCACTATCTAGCATATGTTCCAAGCGCTCTTTCATCTCATTAGCCGCTTTATTAGTAAAGGTTAGGGCACATATTTTACTGGGTCGATAACCCAAATCCTTAACCAAGTGGACAATGCGCGTTGTTAAAACACGCGTCTTGCCACTTCCCGCCCCTGCAATAACGCGCACGTGTTTATTTTCAGTTAATACCGCTTCTTTTTGTTCTTTATTCAATGCATTCAAATAATTCATTTTATCACCTTTATTATTATACCATAGGGCTATTATATTATGATAAAACTTCATGGTATAATTGATAGGATAAAGGGAGATGATGAGAATGAGAATAAGTAACGAGTGGAAGGATTATGAATGTTTAGATGTTGCCCAAGGGTATAAGATTGAACGCTTTGGGTCATTCATATTAAAACGACCCGAGTCCACAGCCCATGATACGCCAAATTTATTGGACATTCACTTAGATGGCTATCACAGTGGAAATGAATGGATTTATAACCATTTGCCCCATACATGGAACTTACACTATAAAGATATGAAATTTATGTTACGGCTCCATGAGTATAAACATATTGGAATCTTTCCTGAACAAGCGACCAACTGGGATTTCATTCGAAAAATGGGAAAAATCCATAAACCCAAACGCGTCCTAAATTTATTTGGCTATACCGGGGCTGCCACAATAGCGGCTGCGATGGAAGACGTTGAAGAAGTGGTACATATTGATGCCCTTAAGTCTGCGATTGAACGCACGCGCGCCAATATCACCCTTAACAATCTAGACCACAAAGTCATTCGCACCATCCAAGAAGATGTTATGAAGTTTCTAAGGCGCGAAAAGAAACGAAACCGCACGTATCACGCCATTATTATGGATCCCCCTACTTTTGGAAGAGGACCCCAAGGGACTCTATGGAAAATAGAAGAACACCTGGAACCCCTCATTGACGCGTGTCTAGACCTACTGGACAAGGATGCATCGTATCTAATTATAAATACCTACTCCCCTAAGCTAAGTGCACAAGATGTTGAAAGTATTTTAAAACGAAAGTTGAAACAACATCATATTAAAGGGTATGTGGACTCACAAGAGATTGCGCTGCCCATCACTGGTAAACCCTATAATCTAGTACAGGGAAAAACTACGCGTTGGTGTGCTTTTGATAATACTTTATAGTTAATTAAAAGACACGGGAAATCCCGTGTCTTTTAATTACTTAAACAACGCATCAAGTTCTTCTTTACGAGCATCACAATCTGAATAGGCCAACGCAAAGAGTTCTTCATATTGCTCCTTGGTACCACCCAAACGACTAACCCCAAGTTCCTTTGAAGGGTATAAATTAACCGCCTTTTTATCCAAGACCAATTGATCAATTAAAGCCCGCTCTTCATAGTACTTTTCCGTACGCGCCTCAAAACTCTCAATTAACTTCGGAAACTTACGATAAACAAGACGCATCGCCCAATACGTTATACGCTTTTGTGGTTTACGCACAAAGTCAGCTGATTTAGTAGAAACAACTACATGACGCGTAGCACCCAGTTCAATACTTTTCTCAACTGGAATCATCGTTGTGATTCCACCATCCATATACTTGCGCCCGTTAATTTTAACCATACGCCCCATAATAGGTAACGTACAGGCCGCTTTAATGAATAGCGCTTCATCATCCATATCGTCTTTAGATACCCATATCGTATCTTGTTTCTCTAAATCATAAACACCCGCGTAATACTCACCTTTAAACTCCCGCAGCTTCTCTACCGAGAAAGGTACTTCCTTTAAAATAGTCCCAAACATATAGTCATAACCAACGACTTGACCTTCTCTTAAAAGAGACCAAATCCCTGAGTTTTCCTTATCAAGAGAGCGCTCAGTAGCCAGTTTATATAAAGTTTCCTTATACCCCATCGCAAAGATTGACCCATACATGGATCCCGATGATATTCCAATTACTATATCAAAATCATAATGGTGGTCCATTAACCAAGAAAGACACCCTGCAGTATACGCACCTCGCATACCGCCGCCTTCTAGGACCAATGATATTTTATTACTCATGTACATACTCCTTATAATAATCCACTAAATATTCTAACTAATCCTCGAATCAAACGCAAGAGATACGGCGTTTGAAGGATGTCCTCTAAGAATATTTCCTGGGAAATCTTAAATGTTTCTAGATGGTCATCGCGACAATCAAGCACAACCTGATTGTACGCAAACATAACCGAGGACTCAAAGTGCATATAATAGCTTCTGAAGTCCATATTAGTCGTACCAATCATCGCAACCCGATCATCAGCCACGATAGTTTTAGAATGCACAAAGCCCGGTGTATATTCGTAAATACGAACTCCCGCTCTAATAAGTGATTCATAATTAGATTTAGAAATCTGATTGACCATCCACTTATCGGGAATTCCCGGTACAATAATACGAACATCAACCCCACTCAAGGCAGCTATACGCAATGCTTGTATCATTTCATAACCTATAATTAAATAGGGTGTTTGAATATAGACGTAGTGCTTTGCGTTACTAATCATATTAATATGTGATTCAATACTGACATCGACATTGTCAGTGGGGGCATCACCAAATCCTTGAATAAAGCCCTCATCATATTGATTTCCAAAATCATACTTAAAGTACTCGGGGTTTTCTTTTTTCTTAGCATAATAACGATAGAACTGTAAAAACATAAGGGTATAGGAATGCACCACTTCCCCTTCAAAAACAACAGCCGTATCCTTCCAGTGACCAAAGCGTTCGATCCTATTAATATACTCATCCGCAATATTAAGGCCCCCAACGATCGCGACACGACCATCAACGATACACGCTTTTCGATGCGATCTATTGTTCATTTGAATGGCGAGTCTAGGTTTAATGGGATTAAATCGATAGGCCTCGATCCCAATAGCATCACACTGTTCTTGTAAGTCAGCAAAAGTAGCACAACCCCAATCGTCGTAAATAAGCCTAACAAGGACGCCTTCATCCACCTTAACCTTAAGGGCATCCCGTAGCGTACGCCACATATAGCCATCTTTAATAATAAAATACTCAAGCAGAATAAACTTCTTCGCTTTAGCAATCTCTTCCAGCATGCGTTCAAACTTCAACTCACCGCTTGCTAAATACTCAGCCTTGCGATTGTAGTAGATTGGAAACCCTGAGTTATTTAGAATATGCTGTGCTTGTTTCTTGGTGGCCTGATCCTTTGTATCAAGATCCTCCATAACACGCATGTCCTGTGTTAAAACAGAACCATCAAACGACTCAGATATCTGTTCACTCAACTTCTTAGGCGTTTTTCTACCTCCCAAGAGCAAGTATACCACAGCCCCCAAAGGCGGAAAGACCATGATGATAATGGTCCATGCCAAAGCATACGAGGGATTTTCATCCAAGTTAACAATCCATACCACCAAGATGGTAGAAAAAATCATAAGAATAAAATATACAGAAGGATATGTAGTAATTACAGTTTGAGCAAAATAGATAATCAAAACGAACTGAACTAAGACCGCTAACATCGCAACCACAATTTTATCCGTTAATATACGTTTCACTAACTTCATAGACGACTCCTTTACTTTATATTAATAATATAGATTTCTTTCTGCGTTTCACCAAAACGATACAGTTCATGATCCCTGGCGATATCAACGGTGTCAATATAATGCGCCCCTAACTTCTTTATGGTATTTTTAGATGCCATATTATCAGGATTACAAGTAATATAGACCTCAAGCCCTTCTGGGTATTGCTTCAGTAAAGATTCAAATAAGAGTTTACAAGCCTTAAAGGCATAGTTATGACCCCGATAAGGCGGGTAAATCACATACCCAATATTCCCATAGTATAGTAAATCACGTCCGGTTTCAAAGCGATACTCCACTTGTCCAACGACACGGTCAAGGGCCTCCACTTCAATATCATAAGAAATAGTAGGGACTTCATTACCGTAACTGAAGACTTCAATTAACTTAATATCAGACACGTTATTTACGTTTAAGGATCAAGCTATCAAAGCGGCGATATATATAGACTAAAGCACCTAAGATAATTAGACGCACCATAATTTGAACGGGCACATTAGTAATCATATACGTAATCGCAATCCCTAATCCCACAAGCACAAGATAAAATAACCCCGCTATAATTTTCTCTTTTATAGTGCCGCTTCCAAAGTGTGCATAGAGATACTTAAAGACTAAGGTAATAATTAAAGCAACAACAGTCCCATTTAGAAGCATGGATATGAAGTAACCATTAGGTAGACTTAAATACAGATCTTTTATTTTCGCAAAATCTTCTGCTGAAACCCCAGCAATACCAGTTCCAGTTGGATTACTAATTAAAACAGAAACATTAATAACACCTTGAACAAAAACCATCAACAACGAAGACGGCAGAAACGGCGTGAAAAGACTACCAGCACCCATGATATATCCAGTCATTGTCGCCGATTCGTCATTCACAAAAGCGTTGCGATTTTTCATTTGTTTAATGATAAACCATGAAATAAAAACTAAGCTTATCGCTTCCAAGCCACTTTGAACGACCATCAATAAAGGCGAATAATTCTTTGATAAAACTTCTAACATGTCCTTACCCAATACCTGAACAAAAACAAGTAATAAGGCATTACTAAAAGCATTGAATAAAAAATACGCACCCACACCCCAGGCTACCATCACAAATACCTTAGGTGTTTTACGATATTTAAACATATAATACCCATAGTAGGCGACAACTGCCACTATACAGAAAATCAATTCTGGAATAAATAATTTAGAAACCATACAAACCTCCACATATTAGTATAGTACCATAAATACATTAGGTTGTGGTTATGTTTATTTGGTATAATAGATAGGAAAGAAGGAATACCATGAAAAAAGAATTTATCGTAACACAGAAGGATACACTCCTGAATTATTTATATAATATTGAGACCGGTTATTCAAAGTCGAAACTGAAGTCGCTTTTAAAGAACCGCTGTATTAGTATTAATGGTAAGAAGACCTCTCAATTTGATGCACCGCTTCGCTATGGGGCAGTTATTGAGATTGCGGAATATAACCATCAAATCGATACACCCCTTAAAATTGTTTATGAAGACACAGATATTTTGGTCATTGATAAACCCTATGGGATGTTGACCGTTTCAACCCAAAAGAAAGAAGACATCACCGCGTATCGATTAGCCAGTGCCTACGTTAAGTCACAGCATCCGCGCAATAGAATCTTTGTGGTGCACCGTTTGGATCGCGATACTTCTGGTATCTTAATACTTGCTAAAAACGAGAAGACCCAAGCTCTATACCAAAAAAACTGGAATAGCTTAGTTAAGGAGCGCTTATACCTAGCGATTGTTGAAGGGGTTCCCAAAAAGGAAAGTGATACCATCACCTCCTTCTTGCGAGAAAACAAGACTACGCATATGTACTCAACCACATCGGGTCAAGAAGCCATTACGCATTATCGCGTCTTATCGCATACTGATAAGCATGCTTTACTAGCTGTAACCATTGACACGGGTCGAAAAAATCAAATTAGAGTTCATATGTTTGACATTGGACATCCCATCATTGGGGATAGAAAATATGAGGCACAAGGTAACCCCTTGCGTAGAATGGGATTGCATGCCTATCGTTTGATTATTCAAAATCCTGAAACTAAGAAGCTAATGACTTTCTCCAGCGCAATGCCCCATAGTTTCTATCGAATTACCAATATTAAACCAAAAGCATTAGAGGCCTTACTTAAAGATTATACGAAATAGACGAAAGGGGAATTTTCATTCCCCTTTTAATTACTTCATATATTCTGAATAACTATCTTTCATAAGATCCTTTAGAATCTTATGGTGCACCTTGAAATTACGATCCGCAATCGCTTTAATAAACACATCCGTTGAGACGTTAGTATTCTTTAAAATACCATCCACAAGTTCTTCATCTGTCAATGCCTTTTCATTATACACAAACACATTACGACTCGATTCAACATGATACACGGTCTCACTCTTTAAAGCCTTATGGGTGTTTTCATCCAAATCAGGATATTCATTAGTATAAACCATCGCTTCAGCTGTCGCCTTTTTATAGGTATCTTTGATTTCATCAATGGTAGCTGTCATGGCCATTTGCTTAATTTTCTTGGCTTGTTCAACATCTTCAGCTGTAAATACTACGAAGTTTCTAACATCATACTGCTTCACATAGCCTGCTAGATCACTTTCAAGTTTATCTTTAGCATAGTATTCCATAAATACGCGGTTGGATACATAGTGGTTGAAGCGTTCCAAATCACTAAAGCCATAGTAGACCACGAATTGTTCCATATCGATGCCTAAAGATTGCGCATACTTTTCAAAAGTTTCGAGTTCTTTTTTAATCGCTTCATTTAGATCATACTTATTTTCTTGCGTTAGTTCTTCGATAACTTTCGTTTCAATTTCTTGAATAATCACATTTCCTTGATCTACTTTCATTAAACCAAGAAATACATCTTCCTGGGTTATCGTCTTACCCTTATATTCATATAAAACGGCTGGGTCTTTGATGGATGTCCCTTGGGCACATCCTACTAATAAGAAGAGACTCATTATTAAAATAATCTTTTTCATCTTAACCCTCCAGACTTTCAAGTAACTTAGCTTCAAGTTCTGAATTAATCGTAACACCTGATTCTTTCATAACCCCCAGCATTACTTTAGTAGCGACCTTTGTATCGTAGTTTTGAACCGCAGCCAGATACTCCTCTGTGTCTTCGAAGTCTTTGACATCGGTGCTTTCCACATAAATGCGGTGGTATCCATAGGAGGTTTTTACCCATCCACTTAGAGTACCTTGTTCCGTCTTTAAAGCTTGCGTTAAGAAAGCTTCCACTAGTTGGGAGTTTTTATCCACATAGCCTAAGTTTTCTCCCACGATAGTTTTACTATCGGATACTTTGATCATATCCAGTCGTATATTATCACTATCTTTGAGTGCGGCATCCACTTTATCCATGCTCAGTTTCTCTTCTTTAGTGGGTGCTTTGGATGCAGCATGTTCTTTGTCTTCCTGAGTAGCCAGGACTAGAACATGAGTTACCTTTCTTGGTTTTAAATCATTCAATAAAGCATCCACATCAATATATTGGCGGTAGTTATCGGCAATTAAAGTTCTTCTTAAGTTCGAATGGATAAAAAACGTCTCTAACTCATTTACCCCACTATAACCCAGTGCCTTTAAGCTTTGTCCAATTGCTTCTTTATCTTCGTCCGTAGTTTCTTCAGTTATCATTTCTTTGGCTTGAAGTTTAGACATACTGGCGATATCATCGCTGACTTCAAGGGTTTCTAAGTATGCTTTTTCTAAGTATTGAAATACCAAATCATAGCCGTAGTTTTCCACCATCATATCATAGTATGTTTCGGCATCGACCTTCTTCCCATCAAATTCATAGATTGTATGGGTAGTTTTTGGTTTTATTAAGGTAGCCCCTAGTAATAGGGCTAGAATAAGTAAAACAGTTATTACGATATATTTTTTCATAGTTTTCCTCTTCAACTAAAAAGTGCCCTTAGGCACTTTTATTATGATAATCTTTCTAGTTCCCTATTTAGTTTCGTTAGCGTTTCGTTAAGTTCACTTAAGGTTGCTAAGTTATTGGTGAGATATGTTTTTGTTTCTTCTAACTCTTCTTGAGCATCGACTCTATCTTCAAGTTGTGTAATCTTAGCTTCAATTACAGCATTCATTTCATAAATAGATTCAATGCGGTGTTCTAGTTCTTCAACTTTCCCCTCAATATCTGCTTTACGTGATTCGCGTGCAGATTGATTGGTTTCACTCATACGAGCATAGAAGTGATCGCGTCCCTCACGGAACTTAGCCCATAGGGCTTCTTCATGCTTTCTTCCAGCATGTCCTGCTTCTTTCCATGTTTCCATCATATCATCAAAGCGCGCTCTAACAGTTTCAAAGTCCATGCTATCTTTTAAACGTTCTGTTTCTTCAATGAGCGTTTCTTTGATCTTACGAGATGCGTCTTCGCGCTCTCTTACTTCACTAAAGAAAGCTTCTTGAGCTTTATAGAAGTGTTGTCGCGCTTCGTTAAAGCGGTCCCATAGTTCATTTTCAACTTCACGAGAAGCAAATCCTGCATCACGCCAAGCATCCATTAATTCACGTTGGCGTCTTGATACTTTATACCAATCGGTTGAATCTTTAATTTCTTCCGCTTCTTTAATTAATGTTTCTTTAATTGACTTCGCTTCTTCGCGTTGTTGATTTTGTTCCTCGTAGA
This sequence comes from uncultured Erysipelothrix sp., assembly GCA_964461405.1. Taxonomy (GTDB): domain Bacteria; phylum Bacillota_I; class Bacilli_A; order Erysipelotrichales; family Erysipelotrichaceae; genus Erysipelothrix. The sequence continues at coordinate 9,247 of CAYWUU010000001.1, read as the reverse complement.
ACTCAGAACGACGGTTAAAGAAGTAGTCGTTGGCTGCTGAGAATTCTTCCCACAGTGAATCATTTAATTTCTTACCAGAATAACCCAAATCACGCCATTGTGCTTGGTATTCTTTTAGAGTTTCTGCTGTATTAAAGAAGTCCGCAGAATCTTTAATCGCATTAACCTTTTCAATTAAGGCACGCTTGCCATCAATTGATTTTGTAACGCGTTCTTTGCGTTCATTATATTTCGCAATTTCAGACTCGAACTTTTCATTTAGAGATGGGTCTTCACCTTCTGTTTGAATTTTGTCCCACTCTTCACGTAATTTTTCAATTACCTCAGGGTCCTCTGTACCCTCTAGTTTTCTAATACGATTAATTAGGTCGTATTTTTGGTTATTACTAACGGTATAGTAACTGTCCCAACTAAAATTATAACGTCCATCATTTGACATAAGATAAACCTCCTACACTATTTCCATAATTAATTATACCATGATTCAGTGCTTATATTAAAATTTTTGTGTATTTTCTGCGCAATATATGCTTTATTCAATAACCTCAGCGAGTAAAGTGGCATCCATATTGGCTTTAATATCCGCTTTGATAGTGTTATTTTGGGCCGATATAAAGACGCCATCGGCATCGTTATAGTAAATATCATCATCGTGTCCTCCAAAGAAGAAGGTACCGGAGGCTTCTTTTAAAATGATCACACCTGCCGCCACATCCCATACTTTTAAATTACGGGAAATATAGGCTTCGGCTTGATTTTCTGCGACAGCGCAGATTTCAAGGGATGCAGCGCCAAGATAGCGATGGGATACTAATTGCTCCCGTAGATGCATCAATCCTTTTGGAAACATAGTAAGGCTATAGAGATCACCATACATTAGGCTTTGTTTAAGGCCAATGGATTGGTTGGTGTTATTCATCTTCTCGCCGTTTAAGTAAGCTCCTTTTCCACTTATTCCTAGAAAGAGTTTATCGGCCATGACATCATATACGATTCCAAATACGGGTTTTCTTTTGTGATAAAAGGCTACCGAGATTCCAAAGTTTTTCTTTTGGAAAATGAAGTTAGTGGTTCCATCAATTGGATCAATAATCCATAAGTCATCACTCTTTTCTCTGACTGTTGTGTTTTCTTCAGTTAGAAAGTCTTGATGGGTATATCGCTTCTTGATGCCCTCGACAATATAGATCTCAGTTTGTTTGTCGACATTGGTCACAAAATCTGCGTCGTGTGCTTTTGTTTCAATTTCGATATTTGATTCGTTTTCAATCATGGCTCTTATGAGTGCGCCCGCCTCTTTTACTAAGTTTACAGTGAATTCTATACGTTCCATATGAAAACCCCCTTTGAGTATTTGTATCATTATAGACCTTTTAGATGGGTGTGTAAAGTAAAATAAAAGACTCCCAGGGGGAGTCTTCAATTCTTACTTACTTAAAGCTTTCACTTTCTTTTTGTGATCTTTAATAGTTCTAAGCGCACGCTTACGTGTTTTAATGTTTTTTGATTTTAGTTTACGATACGCACTTGATACATCATTTTTTGCCATTTTTACACCTCCATATTATGTAACATTCTTTACCTTGTCTATTATAGCGTACACAGAAGTTTTTTGCAATAATAATGTCCAATGAAAAAGCGGTATTCTATTCAATACCGCTTAGTATATAGTGTGTTAATTAAGCGCGTGCGAATTCTTGAATCGCAGAAGATTCTTCTTCTTCGACATTTCTTTCTTCACGAGCAATTCTTAACTCTTCAGCACGGGCTTTAATTCGTTCTGTAGATTCTCTGTAACCAGCATAACCTGTTCCCGCTGGGATCATCTTACCAATGATTACATTTTCTTTTAATCCAATTAATGGATCTACTTTCGATTTAACCGCAGCTCCAGTTAATACTTTCGTAGTTTCTTGGAACGATGCTGCTGATAAGAACGATTCGGTCGCAACCGATGCCTTCGTAATACCCATTAAAATTGGACGGTATGTTGCAGGGGCTAAGCCGTTGATTAGAGCTGAACCATTAATTTCCTTAATGCGTTCTAACTCCAGTTGCATTCCTGGGCTTACGCCTGTTTCGTGTCCATCAATAACTTGGATCTTTTGCATCATTTGACGAATCATAACTTCAATATGCTTGTCAGAAATCTCGATACCACCACTTTGGTAAACTTTCTTAACTTCCTTCAAGATATAGTGTTGGACATCTTGACGACCGGCTACTTCTAATAGTTTCTTAGGATCAACAGAACCTTCTGTTAGTTTTTGACCAGCACGAACCTCTGTTCCTACTTTTAACCACGAACGAACGGGTTGAGTAGCATCGGTAGTGTGTTCAACGGTCTTCTTGTCATTAGCAACCGTAACGATAAATCCTGGTGTATCTTCTTTAACGCGAATATCAGTGATAGTTCCGTTGATATCAGAGATTACAGCACTTTGTTTTGGCGTACGAGCTTCAAATAACTCTTCAACACGCGGTAAACCTTGGGTGATGTCTTCTCCACCTGCTGCCGCAACTCCTCCGGTGTGGAATGTACGCATCGTTAATTGCGTACCGGGCTCACCAATAGATTGAGCCGCCATGATTCCTACAGCTTCTCCTACTTCAACAATTTGGCCTGTTGCCATATTGCGTCCATAACATTTAGCACATAGTCCACCATGAGCTTCACACGTAAATACGTTTCTAATCACAACTTCTTCAATACCAGCTGAAACAATGCGTTTCGCAATGGCTTCATCAATAAAACCATCGGCTTCAATAATAACTTCTTTAGTTTGAGGATCTACAATAGTATCTTGACTATAGCGTCCCACTAAACGATCGTATAGGGGTTCAATAATAGTATTGCTCTTTACGTCTTCAATTTCTCGTACTAAGTAACCTTCTGAAGCACCACAGTCTTCTTCAGTTATGAGAACATCTTGAGCTACGTCAACTAAACGACGTGTTAGGTATCCAGATTCAGCTGTCTTAAGAGCCGTATCGGTTAATCCCTTACGCACACCGTGGGTTGAAGTAAAGAACTCACTAACGTTTAATCCTTCACGGAAGGATGAGTAAATTGGAACCTCGATAATACTTGGTTGGAAATCTTTCTTAGATCTTGATTGCGTTGGACGGGCCATTAGACCACGCATACCTGCTAACTGAATAAAGTTAGAGGCATTACCACGCGCACCGGAAGTAGCCATCATGTTGATTGGGTTCTTACGGTCTAGGTTTTGCATCAGCTCTTGACCAACGGTATCCTTAACACCATCCCATAGTTCCATTAACTTACTTTCCCACTCAGGACCTGTTAAACGACCGCGCTCATATTGATTCATAAGACGAGCCGCACGTTTTTTACCTTCATCAATATGTTGTTCCTTATTCTTTGATGTATTAATATCTGATAAAGATACCGTTATACCTGACTTAGTCGCAAATTCAAACCCTAAGTCTTTAATAGCATCTAAGATTTCGGACATTTTCTCGATGGAGTAACGTTCGAAGATCTCCTTAATAATGACTTCTAAATCCTTCTTTTTAAAGTCAGCATTTAGAGGCATTTGCTTAATAGCTTCTTTAATATCTTGACCGGCATCCACAAAGAACTTATCTGGAGTGGTCTTAAAGTTATCTTTAGACACTTCATTTAAGTATGGGAAGTCCTTAGGTAGGATATCGTTAAAGATTAACTTACCTAAAGTCGTGATTAAGTACATACCATTTTGTTTAGTGCTAAATGCGCTCTTGTTTAAAGAAGCCGCACGAATCGCAATACGCGTATGGATATGAATAACCCCTTGTTCATTGGCTAAGATAGCTTCATTCATATTTCTGAATACTTTACCTTCAGATAGGGCATAACGACGCCATTTGGCCGCTGTTCTGCTATCGCCTAAGGCTTCTAATGCTTCCGCTTGTTCAATAAACTCTTCAACGGTTTCTTCCATTGTTAAGTAGTAGTTACCCAATACCATATCTTGAGATGGTGTAACAATAGGCTTTCCATCCTTAGGACCTAAAATATTCTTAGACCCTAACATTAGGATTTCAGCTTCGGCTTGTGCCATTTCTGATAACGGAACGTGAACTGCCATTTGGTCCCCATCAAAGTCCGCATTAAAGGCGGGCGTTACAAGGGGGTGAAGACGAATAGCGCGTCCTTCAATAAGGACTGGCTTAAACGCTTGAATACCTAAACGGTGTAATGTAGGTGCTCTGTTAAGGAGTACTGGGTGCTCAGAAATAACATCTTCAACCACATCCCAAATACGGGGATCTTGGCGATCAATTAATTTTTCTGCCGCTTTGGCATTGTTGGCAATCCCGCGGTTTTTCATTTCATTAACCACAAATGGCTTAAATAACTGAATGGCCATTTCTTTAGGAAGTCCACATTCGTACATCTTTAAATCGGGTCCAACAGCAATAACTGAACGACCTGAGAAGTCAACACGCTTACCCAGTAAGTTTTGACGGAATCGTCCTTGCTTACCCTTTAAGTTATGCGATAGTGACTTAAGGGGACGGCCCCCTGCCCCTGTTACTGCTTTAGAACGACGTCCGTTATCAATAAGAGCATCAACAGCCTCTTGTAACATACGCTTTTCGTTTTGAACAATAATAGAGGGTGTACCCATATCAATTAAACGTTTTAAACGGTTATTACGAGTAATAACACGACGGTATAAGTCGTTTAAATCCGAAGCGGCAAAACGACCGCCATCCAATTGTAACATTGGACGTAAATCTGGTGGAATTACAGGTAACGTAGATAATACCATCCACTCAGGTTTGTTGCTTGAGTTAATGAACGCCTCCACGGATTCCAAACGGCGAATTAAACGACGGCGTTTGTCGCCCTTTGCGTTTTCTAATTGAGCAAGAATATCAGCTTGCTCCCCTGGTAAATCAATTTGCGACAACAAAGTATGGACTGCATCAGCCCCTGTTTCAGCTTTAAAAGAAACATAGCCAAACTCAGCTTGATAATCTCTATACTCTTTTTCTGTCAATACTTGCTTATAGTCTAAGTTTGTATCGCGTGGATCAACAACAACCCACTTCACAAAATATACAATTTCCTCTAAATTCTTAGGGGTAATATTTAAAAGTAGACTCATCTGAGATGGAATCCCTCTTAAATACCAGATGTGGGCAACTGGGGCTGCTAATTGAATATGCCCCATGCGCTCACGTCTTACTGATGATTTTGTTACTTCAACACCACAACGGTCACAAATAACGCCGCGGTAACGAACTTTCTTATACTTTCCACATGCACATTCCCAATCCTTTGCCGGACCGAAAATCTTTTCACAGAATAAACCATCGCGTTCTGGTTTTTGCGAACGGTAGTTTATTGTTTCTGGTTTCTTTACTTCTCCATAGGACCAATCTAGGATGCGCTCTGGTGAGGCCAATCCTAGTTGGATCGAGGCAAAATTATTAATACTCATAGTCTAAAAGCCTCCTTCTTATTCTTCATCCATATCATCGTAACTTACGACTACTACTTCAGCTAAATCTTCTTCATCAAGACCTTCTTCAACAGTGGCATCCACGTCAACTTCTTCATAGCCTTCCGTTAAGCTCATTTGCACTTCAGTTTCTTCTTCATCTAAGAACTTAACATCAAGCGCTAGGGCTTGAAGTTCGTGCTTCAGAACTCTGAATGACTCAGGAATTCCGGATTCTGGGATATCACGGCCATTTTGAATGGCAGCATAAGTCTTGGTTCTTCCGTTAATATCATCTGACTTAATAGTCATAATTTCTTGCAATGTATGGGCTGCACCATAGGCATATAAAGCCCAAACTTCCATCTCTCCAAATCGTTGACCCCCATTTTGTGCTTTACCACCTAATGGTTGTTGCGTAACTAGAGAATAAGGTCCCGTTGCACGGGCGTGAAGCTTGTCATCGACCATGTGAGCCAGTTTCAGTAGGTACATAACCCCAACCGATACGCGCTCATCAAAGGCTTCTCCGGTTTGACCATCATATAAGACCATCTTACCATCTGGATTCATTCCCGCTTCTTGCATGATGTTAAACAATTCTGTTGTTTCAATTCCATCAAATACAGGTGTTGCGAAACGAACACCCAGTTCCTTCGCAGCATAACCTAAGTGAAGCTCCAATACTTGACCAATATTCATACGAGATGGAATACCTTGTGGATTTAACATAACATCGATAGGTGTACCATCTTCCATAAATGGCATATCTTCTTGAGGTAAAATTCGAGAAATAACCCCTTTATTACCGTGGCGTCCTGCCATCTTATCTCCTTCAGAAATCTTACGCTTCTGAACGATATAAACCTTAACAACTTCGCGAACACCTGGATCCAAATCATGGCCCTCTTCGCGACTAAATATTTTAATATCTTGAACAATACCACTACCACCGTGCGGTACTTTCAGTGAGTTATCACGAACTTCACGAGACTTCTCACCAAAGATAGCTAATAATAACTTCTCTTCAGGGGAACTCTCACTATGTCCCTTAGGTGTTACCTTACCAACTAAGATATCACCTTCCTTAACTTCAGCACCAATCATAACCACACCGCGTTCATCTAGATGACGCGTTGAGGATTCACTGATATTAGGGATATCGCGCGTAATCTCTTCAATACCTAACTTAGTATCACGAACTTCAATGGAATACTCGTCAATATGAATCGAAGTATATACATCATCCTTAACTAAGCGCTCGCTCATGATAATAGCATCTTCATAGTTATAGCCATGCCATGTCATAAAGGCAACAGTAACGTTTTGACCCAGCGCTAGTTCCCCTTTATCCATGGAAGGACCATCTGCAATAATATCGCCTGCTTCAACCGCTTCGCCTAATTTAACAATAGGAATTTGATTAATACAGGTACCTTGGTTAGAACGACGGAACTTCTGTAAGAGATGTTCACGTTTCTTACCCTCTTCATCGGTTACCACAATGCGCGTTGAGTCAACATAAGTAACCACTCCTGTCGCTTTAGAAATAATAGCTGATCCGGAGTCTTTGGCAACGCGGTGTTCAATTCCTGTTCCAACATAAGGAGAATCAGGTATCAACAAGGGCACCCCTTGACGTTGCATGTTCGCACCCATTAGGGCACGGGAAGCATCGTCATTTTCAAGGAATGGAATCGCTGCTGTTGCTACAGAAACGATTTGTTTTGGACTAACGTCCGCTAACTCAACTGTTTCACGAAGCGCAAAGATATTCTCACCTTTATAACGAACAACGACTTGTTCGTTAACGAGTTTACCATCCACAACCTCGTTGGCTTGAGCAATAACATATTCAATTTCATCATCGGCAGATAGGTAGACTACATCTTCAGTAACCGTTCCATCTTTCCCAACAATTCGATACGGTGTTTGAATGAAACCAAATTCATCTAACTTACCATATGAAGTTAAGTTAGAGATAAGACCGATATTAGGTCCTTCTGGTGTTTCAATTGGACAAATACGTCCGTAGTGCGAGGCGTGAACGTCACGTACTTCAAAGGAAGCACGATCTCGGGTAAGACCCCCAGGTCCTAGCGCAGAAATACGACGCTTATTTGTTAATTCAGCTAGTGGGTTAGTTTGGTCCATAAACTGAGATAGTTGTGATGAGGAGAAGAACTCCTTAACCATTGCTGTTAACGGACGCGCATTCGTTAGACTCTTAGGAGTTAATGAAGCAGTCTCAGAGATCGACATACGTTCTTTAACCACACGTTCCATACGACTTAAACCAATTCTGAATTGATTTTGAATTAACTCACCAATCGTACGAATACGACGGTTACCCAATTGGTCAATATCATCGTCTTGACCCACGCGATTGAATTGATTCAAGAAATATGAGTATTGAGCATAGATATCAGAAGCCACAATAGTAGTCTTTTGAAGGAATGGATCATTACCCACTACCTTAATGGGTTCTTCATCTAATGAAGGGCGCACAAAATAAGTTTGCATCGCAGCCCCAATTAACCAAAGTGTTAACGGCTCATTATTTAAAGTATCCGTAATTAGTTTTTCATTTGCTTTTGTAATACGAGGTCCATTAGTATTTTCCACATAACGATCGATTACCAATGACTCGCGTGCTGACAAGAGGTCTTCACCATTTTCCTTAACCAAACGACCGTATGTAAATAAACGACCGCCATAGTTAAGTACTGTATTCACGTTATCCTTAGTTAACGTAACTGGTGTAGCCATAATTCCTGTATAAATAGGAATTGTATGTCCTTTTAATTTTTGTGCCTCAATTTCAGTAATAACCATCCCAGCATCGTAGTCTTCGTAATCATCTGCTAAGATACGACCCACAAATACATTGGGATGTTCAACTTTCATTTCCAAGCTCTCTGGATAGGAGAAGATATTGCGTAATGGGAATACTTGCATATTAATACCAGCACGTAAGGTGTCACGTACTTTATATACATCTTCTCTGTCTTCAATAAGCGTACCCTTCTTGAAAACAACCTTACCGTTCACATCGATTAGGTCTTCAACTAAGTAATTACCAGACACTCTATTAAAGGCTTCAAGTTTTTTATGTAACTTAAAACGACCGGCTTTATTTAAGTCATAGCGACGTGGATCCAAGAACTTAACTTGCATTAAGTTAATAGCACCATCGGTCGTTGGAATTTCATCGACACGTTGGTTCTCAAACATAGCACGTAAAGATTCTTCAGAGGTGTTAGTTTTGTCCATATATAATGAGTTCGTTAACTCCTCATAGTCACCAAAGTACGCTCTGTATAATAATGTATAGAGTTCTAAGAAATCGCGTTTTTCATCCACAATCACATCCGGTGTTTCAAACACAGGAAGATCAAGGGCACTTAAGAAGCGCTTAAAGGCTTCCGCATTAGTTCCGTCTTCACCTTCATTTAAGTCAAGACTGAACCCAAAGGCCTTGAATAGAATTGTAGAAATGATCGTACGCTTGCGATCGACTTTCATATTAATTTGACGGCCCACTCCGGTACGTCGTTCATCGCTAATATATTCAAGCCATGTACCACGACTTGGAATCATTTCCGATGTAAAGGTTTCTTTATTAGTACGCGCATCGGTTTCAGACTTAAAGTACGCTCCAGGGGATCGTACAATTTGCGATACTATAACACGCTCTGCTCCGTTAATGATGAAAGTTCCCCAATCAGTCATTAAAGGCAGATCGCCTAAAAATACTTCTTCTTCTTTTTCAATTACTTCACCTGTTTGCT